>NZ_JBOJLN010000006.1:0-136818 GCF_050750165.1 Pseudidiomarina sp. WS423
GGCTTACCCGTTTTAGTGATGGCTAGAAGCTTCTGAAAAAAACGCCCGCCAGTGTCATTCTGGCAGGCGTTGTGTTGGTTGAAGCTAACCTGATATAACTTACACCCCAATCGGCTTATAACGAGTACGATGCGGCTCCATAGCATGCTCACCATGGGTCTTTTTCATATACTCTTCGTAATCAGAATAGTTCCCTTCGTAGAAGTTCACCACGCCCTCATCACGATAATCAAGAATGTGGGTAGCTACCCGGTCTAAGAACCAACGGTCGTGCGAGATCACCATAGCTGAGCCAGGAAACTCTAATAAGGCTTCTTCTAGCGCACGTAGGGTTTCAACATCAAGGTCATTGGTCGGTTCGTCCAAGAGTAACAGGTTACCACCAGCTTTTAATAGCTTGGCTAAATGCACCCGATTACGTTCACCCCCTGATAACTCACCAATGTGTTTTTGTTGGTCGTTACCACGGAAGTTAAAGCGACCCACATAGGCGCGGCTATTAATTTCAAAATTACCGATGCGGAGAATATCTTGGCCATCGGAGATTTCTTTCCACACGGTATTTTTGTCATTCATGTCATCACGGAACTGATCGACACTGGCCAACTGCACGGTGTCACCTAATTCAAGGGTACCAGAATCGGGTTGCTCTTTACCGGTGATCATGCGGAATAGCGTTGATTTACCGGCACCGTTCGGACCTATGATGCCAACAATAGCCCCTTTAGGAACGCTAAAGCTTAAGTCATTGATCAGTACCCGACCATCGTAGGCCTTATGCAAGTGCTGAACTTCAAGTACCTTATCGCCCAAGCGTGGGCCTGGTGGAATAAATAGCTCGTTGGTTTCGTTGCGTTTTTGGTAATCACCGCTTTGCAGTTCTTCAAACCGAGCCATCCGCGCCTTGCTTTTTGCTTGACGCCCTTTAGGGTTTTGCCGCACCCACTCAAGTTCTTGTTTAATACTGCGTTGCCGAGCTTTTTCTTGTTTCTCTTCTTGCTCAAGACGTTGTTCTTTTTGTTCTAGCCAAGACGAGTAGTTGCCTTCCCAAGGGATGCCATAGCCACGGTCAAGCTCTAAAATCCAGCCCGCCACGTTATCTAAGAAATAACGGTCGTGGGTAATGGCAACCACGGTACCTTCGTAGTCGTGTAAGAAACGTTCTAACCAAGCGACCGATTCAGCATCCAAGTGGTTAGTTGGCTCATCTAATAGCAACATATCAGGTTTGCTCAGTAGCAAACGGCAAATGGCTACGCGGCGACGTTCACCACCCGATAATACTTTGATTTTGGTATCCCACGGCGGTAAGCGAAGCGAGTCAGCTGCACGCTCTAGCATATTGTCTAAGTTGTGACCGTCTTTAGCTTGCAGGATAGCCTCTAGCTGGCCTTGTTTTTTCGCTAAAGCATCAAAGTCAGCATCTTCTTCAGCGTAGGCTGCATAAACCTGATCGAGCTCAGCTAGCGCATTTTTCACGTCAGCCACGGCTTCTTCTACGGTTTCACGGACAGTTTTGTCTTCGTCTAATTGTGGTTCTTGTGGCAAATAGCCAATTTCAATACCAGCGAGCGGTCGGGCTTCGCCTTCAATTTCTTTATCGATACCTGCCATGATGCGTAACAGGGTGGATTTACCAGCGCCGTTTAAACCTAATACCCCAATCTTTGCGCCAGGAAAGAAAGATAACGAAATGTCTTTTAAAATCGTCTTTTTCGGCGGGACGACTTTACTGACCCGCGACATCGAATAGATATATTGTGCCATAACTGCCCATGTTCCTTGTGAGGGTGAAATCTTAATGGACTATTTTAACCCTTAAGTTGGCGCTAACCCAAGTATATTGGTAAACTAGCGCACAGATATTTCCAATAACCCGCTGTCACTCCGGCAGCTGCTGCAGTTAGGAGCCCTGATGTTAAAACATGAGATGAACATTGCTAGCTATGATGCTGAGTTGTGGCAAGCGATGACCGATGAAGTACAACGTCAAGAAGAGCATATCGAACTTATTGCGTCAGAAAATTACACCAGCCCACGCGTGTTACAAGCGCAAGGTTCGCAGTTAACCAATAAGTACGCAGAAGGCTATCCGCACAAACGTTACTACGGTGGTTGTGAATTTGTTGATGTGGTTGAAGATTTAGCCATTGAGCGAGCCAAGCAGTTGTTTGGCGCTTGCTATGCGAACGTGCAACCGCATGCTGGTTCACAGGCTAACTCAGCAGTGTTTTTAGCGCTCTTAAACGCTGGTGATACGGTATTGGGTATGAGCTTGGCCCATGGCGGCCACCTAACCCATGGTTCCCATGTGAACTTCTCTGGCAAACTCTACCATGCGGTGCAGTATGGTTTAGATGAAAGTACTGGCGAAATTAACTATGCCGAAGTGCGTGAGCTAGCCTTGCAGCACCAGCCTAAAATGATCGTGGCTGGTTTTTCTGCTTATTCAGGTATTGTCGATTGGGCTAAGTTCCGCGAAATTGCGGACGAAGTAGGCGCTTATTTGCTAGTGGATATGGCGCATGTGGCTGGGTTAGTGGCAGCAGGTCTCTATCCGAACCCGGTACCTTTTGCTGATGTAGTCACCACCACCACCCACAAAACCTTAGCTGGCCCGCGTAGTGGTTTGATTTTATCAGGTAAAGATGACCCTGAATTGCACAAAAAACTTAACGGTGGTGTGTTCCCAGGTAGCCAAGGTGGCCCTCTAATGCATGTGATTGCTGCTAAGGCAGTAGCGTTCAAAGAGGCGATGGAGCCAGAGTTTAAAGCGTACCAGCAGCAGGTGTTAACCAACGCCAATGCAATGGTGAAAGTGATGCAAGAACGCGGTTACAAGATTGTCTCTGGTGGCACCCAAAACCATTTGTTCTTAGTTGATTTAATTGATAAAGATATCACGGGTAAAGACGCTGATGCAGCTTTAGGTCGGGCCTATATTACGGTAAATAAAAACTCCGTACCCAACGACCCGCGTTCACCTTTTGTGACGTCAGGATTACGGCTAGGTACCCCAGCTATTACGCGTCGTGGCTTTAAGCAAGCAGAAGCTGAGCAAGTGGCACACTGGATTTGTGACGTGTTAGATAATATTAACGACGAAGCAGCCATCAGTGCCGTGCGTGACCAAGTAAAAGCCCTTTGTAAGCGCTTCCCGGTATACGGATAAGCAACTCTTTGGTCGAGAATTAGGGCGATGAGTTCATTAGGTTAGGCAAGGAAAGTTATTATGCATTGTCCTTTTTGTGGCACGCAAGATACCAAAGTCATCGATTCTCGGTTAGTTGCCGACGGCGCCTCAGTGCGGCGTCGGCGCGAATGCACCGAGTGTAAAGAGCGCTTTACGACGTTTGAGACGGCAGAGTTGATCATGCCTCGAGTTATAAAGTCCGATGGCACTCGCGAACCTTTTAACGAAGATAAATTGCGTAGTGGCTTATTACGCGCTTTAGAAAAACGTCCGGTTAGTCTCGAAGCCATTGAGCAAGCCATGCAGAATGTCAAATCGTCATTAAGGGCAACGGGCGAACGTGAAGTCACCAGCAAAATGATTGGTGGCTTAGTGATGGAAAACCTCAAAGCCTTGGATAAAGTCGCATACATCCGGTTTGCCTCGGTGTATCGCGCCTTTGATGATATTCGTGAATTTGGTGAAGAAATAGCTCGTCTCAATGACTAATACCCCAGTTAGGTGCCACCAATTCTATATGCAACGTGCCCTTGATTTAGCTGCGCAAGGGCGGTTTAGCGCTGCGCCAAATCCTATGGTGGGATGTGTGATTGTGCAGCACGGCCAGATCGTTGGCGAAGGCTGGCATCAACGAGCCGGTGAGCCTCATGCTGAAGTACATGCCTTAGCTGCCGCCGGCGCATCAGCCAAGCATGGCACTGCCTATGTGACGCTTGAACCATGTAGCCATTTCGGTCGTACTCCTCCATGCGCAGATGCACTCATCAAAGCCCAAGTGGCGCAAGTTGTGGTGGCGATGCAAGATCCGAATCCGCTGGTGAGTGGGCAAGGTATCGCACGTTTACGAGCAGCGGGTATTGAGGTGCTGGTTGGCGTGTTAGAAACCCAAGCGCGTGCCTTAAACTGCGGTTTTATCGCTCGGATGCAACGGCAACGGCCCTGGCTCAGACTGAAAATGGCAGCATCATTAGATGGCCAAACAGCCTTAGCAAATGGCGCCAGCCAATGGCTCACCAGCAGCGCAGCAAGAGCCGATGTGCATCGTTTTCGCGCCCAAAGTAGTGCCATTTTGAGTACTGCGACCACGGTGCTAGCTGACCAAGCCCGATTGACGGCGCGCGGCGAATGGGTACAACAACAGCCACTGCGCGTGATCATCGATAGTCAGGGAAAATTAAAGGGTGATGAGCCGCTCTTTACCGAAAGCACAGCAACCGCTGCGCCTATTTTATTGGTGCATAGTGCCGAACTGACGACGACCAGAACTTGGCCGGAGCAGGTAACAATTTTGCAGTTGCCAGTAACTAGCAGTGGCCAGATAGATTTAGCTGAGCTGTTACACCAGCTAGCCCAAACGTATCAGATTAATTCGGTTTGGACCGAATGTGGGGCGAACTTGGCCGGCGCATTGATTGCAGCCGGTTGGGTTGATGAACTTATTTTATATTTAGCCCCGAAATTATTAGGTGCAAGTGCGCAAGGTTTATTTGCTTTGCCGGTATGGCAGCAGCTCGCGCAAGCGCCCACCTTAACCTATCGAGATGTTCGCCAGGTGGGGGCCGATCTTCGTATTACCGCCACCATCAACGCGAACCAAGGAGACCTTTCATCGTGACCAGTTTGCCATCAACAACTAGCTCGTTACATAGTGCTGCCGATATTATTGCTGATATTAAGCAGGGTAAGATGGTTATTCTCATGGATGATGAAGACCGTGAAAACGAAGGGGATTTAATTCTGGCGGCAGAGTGTGTTACGCCAGCGGCAATCAATTTCATGGCACGTTACGGCAGGGGACTGATCTGCTTAACGCTGACCGAAGAACGCTGCGAGCAATTGCGTTTGCCGCTCATGGTGAATCAAAACAACGCCCCTTACGCCACTAATTTTACGGTCTCTATTGAAGCCGCAGAAGGGGTTACCACCGGGATTTCAGCGGCAGACCGAGCTCGTACGGTGCAAGCGGCGGTAGCAGCCGATGCTAAGCCAAGCGATTTGGTCATGCCAGGCCATATTTTCCCGTTGAAAGCCAAGCCAGGTGGGGTGCTGAATCGGGCTGGCCATACCGAAGCCGGCTGTGACTTAGCGAGATTGGCTGGGTTTGAGCCAGCGGCAGTGATCGTGGAAATCTTAAACGAAGATGGCAGCATGGCGCGGCGTCCTGACTTAGAAAAATTTGCCGCTGAGCATGATATCAAGATCGGTACTATTGCTGATCTCATTGAGTACCGCTCGTTAACCGAGAAAACCGTGCAGCGCCAGGCGCACTGTAAACTGCCCACCGCGTACGGTGAATTTGAGTTAATTGCGTATCAAGACACCATTGATAAACAAGCCCACTATGCCTTAGTTAAGGGTGACATTAATAGCTCTGAGCCGGTGAATGTACGAGTTCATTTGCAAGATACTTTTAATGACCTCTTTGCCACTGAGCGCGCTGCTAAGCGCAGCTGGCCGCTCGCTCATGCGATGGAATTTATTGGTGCCAACAGCGGTGTTCTAGTGGTTATTGGGCGGCATCAAGATAGTGCCGGCATGCTTGAGCAAATTGCTCATTTTGCGGCAGAAGATCGTGGCGAAAGAAAGCCAACGGCGGCCGCCTCTAATGCCTCTCGTAACGTCGGTATCGGATCACAAATCTTGGCTGATTTAGGCGTCCATCAAATGCGGTTGATGAGCTCTCCCAAGCGTTATTCAGCGCTGTCAGGGTTTGGCCTAGAAGTGGTTGATTTTATTGAAGACCCAAATAACCCTGCGTAATCTCTGTAAGTTGCTGCCACAGCTGGGTATTGGCTGGGGCAGCAAGACCTAACTGAGCACTTTGCTGAGCTACAAATCCATTCAAATAATCAATTTCAGTTGGTCGCTGTTGGCGCACATCACTGAGCATCGACGAGCGATTTGCCGCTGTTTTTTGCATCACTTGGCGCGCCTGTGCGAGTAGTTGCGGAGCATCGAGAGACACTTGTTCATGCTTAGCTAAGGCAACGATCTCAGTCGCCAGTTGCATTTGCAATTGCTGTACGGGTAGCTGTAAAAGATCGCCGTTCGGACAGTCGTAAATCACTGTCAACGCATTAATTAAACAGTTGGTGGCGAGCTTGTGCCAACGCACTAATTTAATCTCGTCACTCCAGGCTAATGGCGGCAAAGCAGCCGCTAATTGTTGTTGTATTTGCGGCACTAGCCAAGGGCTGGGGGGATTATTAGCCGTAGCCGCCTGCGGAACGCTGTAGCCCAGCCAGCTTTGCCCCACACCAGCGTGAACTAATAATGGCCCTTGCCGATAGGCGCCGTGAGTGGTGCTCCAAAAGAGACTATGCGCCGGTAACAACTGCTGTTCATGAGTGAGCATACCGTTATAACTTAAAATCAACGGGCAGCGCTCTAGCAATTGCGCTTGGGCTAACTGTACGAGTAGAGGCTGCACTTGATAGGCTTTTACTGCTGCAAAAATGCAGGTTCCAGGCTCAAGTTGCTCGAATGAAGTGGTCATTAACTGATAGTGCTGGTTTGAAAAACTCAGTTGCAGATGCCCAACAGCGGGTTGCTGGCGTGGGCACAGGCTCACTTGTAGCCCTTGTTGCTGGAGTTTGATGGCCACCAAACTACCCAGGGCACCGTTACCAACGACGGCCCAACGCATGTTAATTGGAATCCTGCTGGTAAGCTGCTTCTAAACGCAGTAATGGCTTACGGAGTGCTAATAGAATCAATAGGCTAGGAACCACCATCAAGGCGGTGAGCACAAAAAATAGCTGCCAATCTCCGTCAAGAGCATTTACCACGAAGCCACTGTAAGATGAGAGTAAGGTACGGCCAAGGTTACCCAGCGAGGCAAGCAGGGCGTATTGGGTAGCGGTGAAGGCGCGATTGCACAACAAGCTAATAAAGGCAACAAAGGCGACCGTAGACCAAGCTCCGGTAAAGCCATCGATGATTACCGCAGCTAACAGTAGGTTGGTATTAGGCCCCACCCCGGCTATCCATGCAAAGAGCAGATTAGAAGCGGCCATGGCTAAACCACCAATAAGGAGGCCGCGCACTATGCCAAGGCGTAAATTAACTAAGCTCCCCAAAATTGCGAAAACGATGGTGACCCACCAAGTGACTAATTTTGAGTAAATGGCAATGTCATCGTTGGTGAAACCGATTTCTTTATAGAACACAATCGACATTCGGCCTAAAAAGGCCTCGCCAATCTTAAACAAAAAGATAAAAGCCAACATGCTCAGGGCTAATCGCCAGCCGCTGCGTTTAAAAAATTCTGCAATGGGTGCAACCAGAGTATGGTGAAACCAACTTTGGCCAGCCTTTAATTGGGTGGTGACCGCTGAGTAGCGAGTGGAGTTTGGCGCCAGAATAACCCAAAAGATTTGCGCCACCACCACGAGGGTAAGCAGGCTGTAGGCTTGTTGCCAGTTCCAATGGGTGCCATCCACCAGAAAAAACGGAATGGCGCCAAGGCCGCTGTAACCAGTCCACCAACCAGCTGTCGCCATGGCGGCTCCAGCGGATTGGAGGCGCGCTTCGTGGGCACCGAAGCTTTCAATGCGGTAGGCATCAATAGCAATATCTTGGGTTGCTGATAAAAACGCGATAACCACAGCTAACAGTGCGATCCACCAAGTTTGTACAGTAACATCTAGCCAGCCCAAACCTGCGGTTGCTGCCAAAATACCCAGTAAACAGACCAGCAGCCAACTACGACGTTGTCCCAAGTGGCGGGCGAGCCAGGGTAGGCGTACTCGATCGATGAGAGGCGACCAAAGTGCATTGATGGAGTAAGCAATAAAGACAATACCAAATAAGCCGATATTGGCTCGATTTACTCCGGCTTCTTGCAGCCAAGCGGAGAGCATGGAGCCGATCAGCACCCACGGAAAACCACTGATCATGCCAAAACCAAAAATCACCCAGATCCTTGGCTCTCGGTAAACGGCGAAATCTTTATACCAAGGGGTAGCTGACATTAGAGCGCCGGCAGCACATCAATACGAATCAGCATGGGCGGCTCAAGCGGCACATCACCCCAACCGGTAGGCTCATGAAACACATGGGTCTCAGTTGCTGCTAGCTGCTCTAGCACCTCTTCACCTTCAACAACCCAGCCAAACACTGCGTAGCCCCAACGGCTGCTGCTCGGGTCCAGTTTCGTATTGTCGGCGACGTTAAAATAAAACTGGCGGGTTGCTGAGTGCGGGTCGCTCACTCGGGCCATGGCGATGGTGCCATAACTGTTGCTCAGCCCATTACCAGATTCATTGACAATAGCAGGGCGCTCTACTTTGGCTTTAAAGTCAGCATCGTAGCCACCACCTTGCACCACAAAACCGGGCACAATGCGGTGAAAAATTGTGTTGTTGTAACTCCCAATTTCAACGTACTCAAGAAAGTTTTTGACGGTGAGCGGGGCTTTAGCACGGTTTAATTCAACCACGATATCACCGGCACTGGTGACCATCTTCACTCGCGGAAACTGGTTGTTCGGTTGAATTTCTGCTGCTGCGGGCGCAAGCAAGGCGGTCAGCAGGAACGTACCTAAAATAAAATGAGAATAAAGCTGTTTCAGCATGATTAACCTCGAGCTCTCCAAATCACAAATTTGGCATTTTGTGCGTGTTGATCTACCTGTTTAAACAAACGCTTAAGGCTAGCATAATAAGGTAAGTGACGATTGGCGACCAGCCATAATTCACCGTTGGGTTGCAGTACACGCTTAGCATCACGGAACATCTGTCGGGCGATATGTTCGGTGACAGCATGTTCTTGATGGAATGGAGGATTACATAGAATCAAGTCAGCACTCGCACTTGGCTGTTGACTCAAACAATCGTCCACCCGAGTTTGATAAGCTTCAGAGTGAGGCAAATTCAAGTCGATATTGGTGCGGCAAGAAGCCATAGCCAAATAGGATTCATCGACCCAAGTCACTTGGCTGTGAGGCGATTGCTGTGCATAAACAATCCCCAGAATGCCATTACCGCAACCTAAATCGATAACCCGATTGGCGCCCGCAGCGGGCATGTGTTGCAGCATAAACCGAGCGCCAATATCAAGTGCATTACGGGCAAACACCCCTGCATGATGGCGCATTTCTAGGCCGTATTCAGGCAGTTGCCATGCATCAATAAAGTCGGCAGGTTCAGCGTCTGCAACCGCTTTCAGCTGCGCCTCTAAGGTGCGAGACTTTTTACTGGCAAGGGATACCGAGACATTATCGCAGTAACGTTCAAACAGTTGCCGCACGCTAGGAGTAAATAACTTACTTTTCGCCGCTGCTACTATGGGGGTGCCTGGTTTCAGTGTGGTAGCTAGCGTTGCTAATTGAAACTCCAGTAAGCTGATACTTTTCGGTATTTTCAAAAGCACAAGATCAATACTAGGTGGCAAGCTTTGCAGCGGCTGCAAGAGGTTTAAAGCCGATAGTTGCAGGTTCAGCTGATTTAGTTTGCTATTGTGTTGAAAGCCACGCTGGCTTACGTAAGAGTCGGTTAAGCTATGAACGACCGGTGGCGGAGTGAGTAACTCAGAGTGGCAAGCCATCAGTAGTGCACCAAAACTATCATTAATTAATAGCGGTGCCTGCCATTGCGGACGCTGCGTCGCTAGCCAACTATGTATAAGTTCATCAGCCGCATCCCAAGCCTGCAAAGGATCTTGCTTGCGCGCCGGAAAGCGTTGTAGGTGCCAACTACCAAGTTCGGTAGTGAAAGTGGTAGCAGCGCTAGGCGTGCCCGTACGTATTGATTGACGTGAGTTCATAAGCTGATTAAATGGTCGGACATTTCTCTTGTTAACAATCGTGCTATGATAGCGAAAAACGACAGGTGACTATAGGTTTATATAACGTGAAAATATACGCAGAAATTACCGGCTGGGGCAAATGCTTGCCGCCAGCTATTATGACCAACGACGATTTAGCTACTTTTTTAGATACCTCGGATGAGTGGATTCGCACCCGTACGGGTATTGAAGAACGTCGGGTAAGCTACGTCGGCACCTCCAAATTAGCCACAGTAGCGGCGCGCAATGCCCTGGCCGCAGCTGGCCTTGATGCCAATGATCTTGATTTAATCATTGTTGGTACCTGTACCCCAGACGAAATTATTCCCAATGTCGCCTCAGCCGTGCAGCGTGATTTGGGTGCCAAATATGCTGCGGCATTTGATCTTAATGCTGCCTGTAGCAGTTTTTTATATGGGATGCATTATGCAACGCAAGCGATTCGTACCGGCGCCCATAAAAAAGTACTGATCATTGGAGCTGAGCGCTTAACCCGCATTTTGGATTGGACCAAGCGTGAAAGCGCAGTGCTCTTTGGTGACGGCGCTGGTGCTATGGTGCTGGAAGCAACTACCGAAGAATGTGGCTTATTAGCCTCTCACGTCACTTGCGATGCTGATGCCCGCGATGTTCTGGCGTTAGAGTTTGGCATGAGTTTTGACCGCTTTGGCTTTGACGGCATCATGCCTTTTAACTTTGTTGGCCAAGAGATTTTCAAGCGGGCAGTGAAAGGCATGAACATGGCCGTTGAAAAGGTGTTTGCAGAAACCGGTTTGACGACCGATGACATAGACTCACTCATACCGCATCAGGCGAATAAGCGACTGATCGATTACTTGGCCAAGATGTGTCATGTGCCGGAAGAGAAAACCGTGATTAATATTCAAAAATACGGCAATACCTCTTCTGCTACCTTGCCTATCGCTTTTTGTGAAGCGGTTGAGCAGGGTATCGTTAAACCGGGTGATACTATTGTGTCAGCAGTTTTCGGTGGTGGCCTAACCTGTGGTGCCGGCATCATTAAATGGGGCCAACGAGTGACCCCAATTCGCGACAATAACGAAACGCTACCAAGTAATGGGCAAACCGCTTTAGATTTAATTTTGCCAGTGTACGAAGGCACGCGTAAAGCATGGGAAAAACGTGAACATGAGTAAGCACAGTTCAGGGTTTGTTAAACAAGAAGTAAAGCAAGGGGTGTTGTGGTTAACACTAACCCGAACCGATAAGAAGAATGCGTTAACGCAAACCATGTATCTTGAACTTAGCAAAGCGTTACAAGATGCTGATCGTGATAGCAGCATTTCAGCTGTGATCTTAACCGGTTCGGGCGACAGTTTTACTGCGGGCAATGACTTGCATGACTTCTTATCGATTGAAGATTTGGATGATAGCGCACCACCGTTTGAGTTTTTATACACCTTAAGTCGGCTTAGCGTGCCTTTGGTAGCCGGGGTTAATGGTTTATCCATTGGTATCGGAACCACCATTTTGCTGCATTGTGATTTGGTGTATGCCAGCGCTACCGCTACCTTTGCCCTACCTTTTATTAATTTAGGCTTGGTACCAGAGGCAGCATCGAGTTTGTTACTGCCTAAGTTAGTTGGGCACTTGCGTGCGTCTGAATTACTGTTATTAGGCGATAGCTTTGATGCTAGTGCGGCACTAGCTTATGGGCTGGTCAATAAAGTCGTAGCGCCAGAGCAACTAGCGGCCGAACTGGAGCAGGTTGCTGCAGCTTTGGCGAGTAAGCCTCGGGCTGGCTTACGCGCTGCCAAAAGATTGATCAAAGAACAGGATGAACCGGTAGCTGATAGAATTGAGCGCGAAGCCCATATCTTTATCAAAGCACTGAGTTCTGAAACAGCTCGTAAAGCCATTGCTGAGCGCTTACAGCGCAAAAAATAGTAAGGTTGCTGTAATAATAGGCAGTTGACACGGCAAGCCTTGCTACTCAACTGCCTTTGCGTAATAATGCGCGACGTTATGGTGGCCTCATTGGTCCCCCCGCAACACGAACTGGCGAACCCGGTCAGGCCCGGAAGGGAGCAGCCGTAGTTAGGGATGTGTGTGCCGGGGTGCTGGCTGGTGAGGCCGCCACCCAATAACAACAAAATCCTACTTGAGTTTCCCGCACGAAGAATTCACTATCTTAATTCACTTACAGTTAATGAATTGAGATGACCATGCCTAAAAATATCGAACCGGTTTATTACGGCGAGTATTTACAGCTCGATAAACTCCTAGATGCGCAAGCTCCGCATAGCCGCAAATACGGTGCAGAAGCACACGACGAAACCCTCTTTATTATTGTGCACCAAGTTTATGAGCTTTGGTTTAAACAAGTTCTGCACGAGTTGCGCTCTATTCATCAAGCTTTGCAAGCCGACCAATTAGATGACCGCACGCTCTATACGTTAGCCCACCGACTGAAACGTGTGCTGGCCATTCAAGACTTAATGAATGATCAGGTGGGGATTATCGAGACCATGACTCCGCAAGAGTTTTTGGCGTTTCGGGATTATTTGGTGCCAGCTTCTGGGTTCCAAAGTATTCAGTTCAAAGAACTGGAAATTCTGCTCGGGTTAACGCGCGGCCATCGTATCGCTTTTGATCAGCAATCCTTTTATAACCGCCTGAATGACACTGACCGTGCTTATCTTGAAGCGTTAGAACAGCAACCTAGTCTATTTGACCGAGTGGATGCTTGGTTGGCACGTATGCCTTTTTTAGAGTTTAACGACTTTAGTTTTTGGCAAACTTACCAACAAGCTGTGACTACTGCATTAGATCATGATGAAAAAATTATTCGTGAAACCGCGGCGACACCCGAGCAGTTGGCGACGGAACTGGCGTCATTACAGTCAAATCGGGATAATTTTGCCGCTCTTTTTGATAACAATCGTTATATTGAGTTGCAAAAAAATGGCCAGGTACGTCTATCGCAGCAGGCCATGTTAAGCGCTTTATTTATTACTCAGTACCGCGAAGAGCCAGCTTTTCACTTAGCACATCAGGTGATTACCGGATTAGCAGAAATGGACGAGAAGCTGACTATTTGGCGCTATAAGCACGCGATGATGGTGCAGCGTATGTTGGGGACTAAAATTGGTACCGGTGGTTCTTCTGGGCATGATTATCTGCGCCGCACCACGGAACAAAATCGGGTGTTCAAAGATTTCTTTGCGATGGCGACTTATTTGCTTCCTAAAGCCGCCTTGCCAGAGTTGCCAGCGCACGTGCAACAAGCGCTTGGCTTTTATTTCCGCTCAAACCATGCAACCGCTTGATGTAATGCTTGCAGTTGGTCGGCTATGCGCGCACTGAGCCACTCGGTGCGCTGTGGTTGGCGCTGTTGCACTAAGGCACGCAAATGCAGCCGTACTTCCGCCAAGTAGTCGGCGGGGCAGGTAGCATCGGCCCGAAACAATTGGGCGTCAAACCAATCGACGAATTGTTCTTCATCAATTTGCAAACGATCAATGCGTAATGCTAAAGCTGCTAATTGTTGCTCTACTTGGGATTGCAAATGAGCTAACTGATGCTTTAGTGTATGTACTGAGGATGCTGATGAGGCCATGCTCATTCCTTGCGCTGGTGGTTACTACCTAGATTGAGGTACTGTACTCCATCTGCAAGCCAAACCAAACCCTAAAATAGGGTAGTTTGGCGAGCCAGTGGAAGGCATTTACTAAAGTGCTTCATAGGCATCTGTTAAGATGCTGTAAACGTCATTATATAAGGTTTTGCTGTAAGCTATAACTGATATCGGTAGTTGACAGGATTACTTGTATCGTGGGAGTATTGAGTCATTATTACCTTAGTACTCCTAATGGTAATAGCTGCAAGTGTTGATTAAACTCTTTTCGTCACTCAAATAACTAGGAGGCTAACAGCATAAGGCTGTTACGCTTAAAGTTAAGTCAAATTGGTTGGGAACTATGACCAAAGTAATCAATAAAAGCAAAGTTGCTGCTGCCGTTATCGGTATGTTTGCAATTGCAGGTAGCGCGACAGTAGCTGCCCAAGACGTTTCTACGTTGCAAAACGAAGAAGCTAAAATCCACGCCGCAGATCAACGCTCTCAGCAAAAGATCAATTCTTTGTTTGAGCAAAGCCAAGATATGCTGTACGAATATCGCGGAATTGTAGACGAATATGAGAACTTAAAAGTCTACAACGACCACGTGCAACGTTTGGTTGATGACCAAAACGCATCACTGGCTTCTCTACAGCGCCAGATCGATGGCATCGAAGCAACGAAGCAAGGCGTTGTTCCTTTGATGTACAAAATGATCGACGCTTTGGAGCAGTTTGTGGAGCTGGACATTCCAATTCACAAAGAGCGCCGTTTGGCTCGAGTTGAACGTTTACGTGAAATCATGGGTGCATCTAACGTTGCTACCTCTGAGCAATTCCGTCAAATCACTGAAGCCTATCAAGCAGAAATGGACTACGGTTCAGGTCTGATTGCATACGAAGGCAAGTTGCAGTTCGAAGGTGAAGAAATCTCTGTAGACTTCTTCCACTTAGGCCGTGCAGCATTAATGGCACAATCGTTAGATTTGAAAAACGGTTGGATTTATAACGTCGAATCTGGCGCATGGGAAAAGCTTGATGATGCTTACTTAAGCTCATTAACCAAAGCTATTCGTATGGCGCGTAAGCAAACCGCCCCAGATCTGATCAAACTGCCAATTTATGCAGCGGAGCGTGCAGAATGAACAAACTAGTGAAATCTTTGCTGGTCGCAGCAGCATTCTCATTAACGGCTGGCGCAACTTCTGCTTATGCGCAAGAGCAAGCACAATCTCTTGAGCAGTTGCTTGAGCTGGTAAAACAAAACCGAGCTGCTTCACAGCAGATCAATAAAGAGCGTGAAGCTGAATTCACTGACGCTCGTGCTGATAAGCAAGCTTTATTAAACCGTGCGAAGAAACAATTAGCTGACGAGAAAGCTCGTGGCGAAAGTTTACAAACACAATTTGCTGAAAACGAAATTTCATTAGCTAACAAAGAGCAAGAGCTACAAAACGCCCTTGGTACTTTGGGTGAAATCGTGGGTGTTGCCCGTGGTGCAGCTAGTGAAACTATCGGTCGTATCGCCACTTCAATCGTAAGTGCACAGTATCCTGGTCGTGAAGACGTTCTAGAGTCTGTAGCTGAAGCGAAAGAAGTACCTACCATTGCTGAATTAGAAGAGCTTTGGTTGGCATGGTTAACCGAGATGCAACAGTCAGGTAAAGTTGTAACCTTCAACGCAGACGTTACTTTGCTTGATGGTTCTTCAGAAAACCGTGACGTTACTCGGATTGGTGTATTCAACCTGATCTCTAACGGTGAATACTTCAACTACAACGACTCAGCTGAAGAAATTCAACCCTTAGGTCGTCAGCCTGAAGGCTTCGTGTTATCTGCTGTTAGCGCATTTGAAAGTGCAACTACTGGCTACGAAGGTTTATACATTGACCCAGCTCGTGGTCAAATCTTGAACCTAGCTACCCAGAAAGCAACTCTTGAAGAGCGTTATCACCAAGGTGGCACCGTAGGTTACGTTATTACTGTAGCGTTAATCGTGGGCTTCTTGATTGCTATCTATAAGTTTGTAACCTTAGGCTTAGAAAGCGCGAAGATGCGTTCACAGTTGAAAAACACTGAGAATCCATCAAGCAAAAACGCCTTGGGCCGTATCTTGAAGGTTTATCAAGAGAACAAACACGCTGACACCGAAAACCTAGAATTGAAACTTGATGAAGCTATTCTGCGCGAGACTCCGAGCATTGAGAGCGGCGTTAACATCATCAAGATTTTGGCTGCGATTGCACCATTGCTAGGTCTATTAGGTACAGTTGTTGGTATGATCGGTACGTTCCAATCAATCACCTTGTTTGGTACCGGTGATCCGAAAATCATGGCAGGTGACATCTCAATGGCGTTGGTTACCACCGCATTGGGTCTGATTGCAGCATTGCCACTGATTCTTGTACATGCCATTGTGGCAGCGCGTGCTAAGTCTATTGTTCACGTATTAGACGAGCAAGCTGCAGGTATCGTCGCCGCTCACGCGGAGAAGAAGGAGTAATCCTATGGTATACCTGATGGAACTCTGGGAATCTATCAGGGATTTTCTGGGTACCGGTGGCGACGTCCTGTACGTCGTCATGGGAGCGCTCTTTCTCATGTGGGTACTCATGATAGAGCGCTACTGGTTCCTGACCGGTGTGTTTCCTAAAATCAAACAAGAAATTGTTGATAAATGGAACGCCCGAGAAGATACCACCTCGTGGTACGCTCATAAAATCCGTGAAGCATGGATTTCTGAAGCCGACGAAAAGCTAAACGCGCGCATTTTGTTGATTAAAACCTGCGTAGCGATTTGTCCGTTGATCGGACTACTAGGCACCGTAACCGGGATGATTGCAGTCTTTGAAATCATGGCGGTACAAGGTACTGGTAACCCACGTCTGATGGCGTCGGGTATTTCGATGGCTACCATCCCAACTATGGCGGGAATGGTTGCTGCATTGTCTGGTATGTTCTTCGCATCACGCTTAGAAGCGCGGGTACGTCGGGCCAAAGACAAGCTAATCGACAGTTTGCCACATCATTAAGAGAGAAGAATTATGGCACGTAAACGTTTTCGTGAAGAGGAAGATGCAGCGATCGATATGACGCCGATGCTAGACATCGTATTCATCATGTTGATCTTCTTCATCGTAACCACCTCTTTCGTTAAAGAAGCTGGTATTGACGTGAACAAGCCAGAAGCAAGTCAAGCAGAGAAAAAACCTTCTGCTAACATCTTTATCGCTATTCGTGCGAACGGCGAAGTATGGATGGACAAGCGTATGGTTGATGTTGAGCGTGTAGGCGCAAACATCGAGCGTCTTTTGGCCGAACAGCCAACTGATATCGTAGTGATTCAGGCGGACAAAGAAGCCAAACATGGCGTTGTCGTTAAGGTCATGGATCAAATCAAGGAAGCGGGTATTGACAAGATATCCATAGCCGCAGAGGACGATTAATTATGGTGCGCTTCATAGTATCAATACTATTAGGTGCTGCAGCTACGTTCCTTCTGTTCGCTTTCATGGCTTTTTTGATTAGCGGCGGTGAGGGACGTAACGAAGGTCCACCACCGACTGCACCGATTGAAATTGTGACGAATCCACCGGATTCGGATGTGGATCAGCGTCGTCGTACGCCTCCACCACCGCCTCCGCCGCCACAACAGCCGCCTGAGACGCCGCCTAACGAACCTGATACTTCAGATTCAGAAGGCTTAAATTTAGACTTAGGTTTTGATGTTGATGTTGGTGGTACGGATTCAGGTTTTGATGCCAGTGGTGCGATGATTCGCGATGGTGAAGCAACGCCGATTGTGCGAATCAACCCACGTTATCCGCCAGCGGCGCAACGTGATGGCATTGAAGGTTACGTAGTGCTTCGTTTCACTATCGATGAAACCGGTGGTGTGACTGATGTGGAGGTTATTGATTCGAACCCGCGTCGGGTATTCGATCAAGAAGCTCGCCGAGCACTATTACGCTGGAAGTACAAGCCGAAGGTAGTTGATGGTAAAGCTGTGCGTCAGCCTGGCCAAACTGTACAACTAGACTTCAATATGGGTGAGGAGGGATAACGATGATGCACAAGAAGCTCGTAGCCTTAGCTAGCGCTGGTGTATTGTTTGCGGCTTTAGCGGTAACCCCAGTTACTGCTTCAGCGCAAGACGTTAACTACAACTTGCCTACCGCTGAAGAAATTCAGAAACGCAAAGACTCGCGTCGTAACGAAGCGATTTCAGAGCGTATCGGTCGTCGCGTCATGGCGGCGGTTGAGTTGTACGAAGCAGGCGATGCCAATGGTGCGATTGCAGAACTTAAAGATTTATCGATTCGTTCTGATCTTGATCAAGCCTTTGTAAATCGCTTGTTAGGTAGCTTGTATGCGGGTAACGACCAGTTAGACGAAGCTCTGCCTTTGGTGAAAGCCGCGGCCGATGCTGATATCTTAGGCTGGAACGACCAAGCCACTGCATTAAAGCTAACAGCTGACTTGAGCCTGCAATTAGAGCAATACAACCAAGCGATTCAGTATTATGGCAAATGGTTGCAATTCTCTGGCGAAGCAGACCCGGATGTATTTTTACGTATTGCTAACGCTTACTACGAGATGAAGCAATTCGACAAAATCATTCAACCAGCTGATTTAGCTATTCGTAACTACGAAGAGCCTAATAAGAACCCTTATGTTCTTAAAGTAGCTTCTTATTACGAACGCAAAATGTACAGCGATGCAGTTAAAGTACTAGAAGCCGGTTTGAAAGTTATTCCTGACGAGAAAAACTGGTGGAATCAGTTAGGTATGATGTACTTGCTGGAAGAGAGAATCGACAAAGCTCTGCAAACTCTTGAGGTTGCATACTTAGCCGGTTATTTCGACAAAGAAAGCCAGTACAAAGCCTTGATTCAACTGTACGGTAACAACGAGATTCCATATAAAGCAGCAAGCTTAATGGAAAAACACCTAAACAATGGTGATCTCGAGCCGACTGCACGTTTGTGGCAAAATGCTGCGCAAAACTATGACCAAGCGCGTGAATATAAGCGTGCTGCGGCCCTATACGGTAAAGCGGCAGAGTTAGAAGAAACTAACGCTGACAAAGCAACCCAATATCGTCGCCAAGGTACTTCATATTTGCGTGCAGAAATGTACACTCAAGCAGCTGCTGCCTACAGTAAAGCATTAGACTTAGGCATTGAAGAACGCGGTGCTGTGTATATGTCATTAACTGAAGCTTATTTTTATCAGAATAAGTTCAGCCAAGCTTTGGCATCAGTTAAAGAAGCACAGAAGTTTGAAAACGAACGTCGCTCAGCACGTAGCTGGGAACAATACATTCGTTCTAAAGCCAGTAACCGTGGCGTTAAGCTGTAAGGCTTAAGCTTTCAGGTTCGTTAGATAATGAAAACCCCGCCTGGTGCGGGGTTTTTTTTGCTATGGCAATCTATTTCGAACTTTAACTCGCTATGCTAGTCTATACTCAGTAACAAGATTTTTTTTCAATCGTCATTAATCACTTGGAGTTATCCTTATGAAAGCACTACAAACGTCAGTTACTTTAGCTGTAGGAGCCTTGTTAGCAAGTGCTGCTGCACCCGCGGCGCAAGCTAATCCGTTTGGTTTTAGTGAATTGCCTAGTGGCTACCAGCAAGCAGCTCAGCAACAGCAAGAAATGCGTGGCGGTGGTAAAGACAAGGCTAATAAAAAAGCCGACAAAGAAATGAAATGCGGCGAAGGTAAATGTGGTGAAGCCGATCAAGAAAAGCGTGCTAAACATCAAGCTGAAGGTAAATGTGGTGAGGGCAAATGTGGCGAAGCCATGAGTGAGAAAATGCGCGAAAAAATGCGCGAAAAAATGGATGCCAAAAAGAAAGGTAAAACTGAGCAAGAAATGAAATGCGGCGAAGGCAAGTGCGGCGAGCAACGCTAACGCCTAACCCCATACCCTCCTTAGGATTAGGCTTACGGCGGGAATTTTTAGACCAGGTTTTGACGGAGCTACCCGCCGTGGCTCAATGGGAAATTGCACCAGAGAACTGGATGGGGCGCGGTAATTTGGCTGAATACCAGTTAGATTATCTGCGCGACCATTATCCCATCAGCAGCCATGGGTTATCGCTATCCATTGGCAGCCAAGATCCTTTAGATGAGACTTTTTTGCTGCGCCTCAAGGCGTTCTTAGATAGGTTTAGTATCAACCGCTACAGTGAACACCTGAGTTACTGCTCGGTCGGTGGCCATTTGTATGATCTGTTGCCGATCCCCTTTACCGAAGCCGCTGCCGAACACGTGATTGCGCGGGTGCGGCGGGTACAAGAAATTATTGAGCGACCGTTGGTACTCGAGAATATTTCGTATTACGCGAGTGCTGCTACGGAACTGGATGAATTGAGTTTTATTAAGCGCATTTTGCAAGGCGCAGATTGTGAGCTCTTGCTTGATGTTAACAACGTTTACGTTAATAGCATCAATCATGGTTACGATGCGCGCCAATTTATTCGTGGATTACCAAGCTCGCGCATTACCTATGGCCATATTGCCGGGCATCATGAAGAAGCTCCCGATTTACTCATAGATACCCACGGTGCTGCGGTAAAACCAGCAGTGGTGGAGTTATTGCAGTTAGCTCAGCAGGTTCATGGGCCGTTTGCGGTGGTACTAGAACGAGATTTCAATATTCCTCCCTTGGGAGAGCTTCTTAACGAGCTGTATGAGCTTGATCAACAGCTGCAACCCCTCGGTGAGGCGCTGCATGGCAACTAACAAACCGAGTCCTGATTGGCGTGAGCTGCAGCAACAGTGGGCGGCCGCTATTCGTGCTCCTAACCAAGGTAACCTTCCAGGCGTTGAACCTCGGCGTTTAGCTGTGTATCAGCGCTTGGTTTTTAATAACATAGATAGCTTTATCAGCCGTGGCTTCCCGGTATTGCGACAGTTGCACAATGAGCAGCAATGGCAACAGCTGATCTATCAGTTTATGCAGCAACACGCCGCGCAGTCGCCGCTGTTTGCCGATATCGGGCGTGAGTTTGTGGCGTTTGCGCAGCAAACGTTACCCGCGGTGTGGGCCCAGTTAGCGCAGTATGAGCGGATGGAAGTAGACGCTTTGTACGCCCAGGTGGATTATGAGGCGTTGCACCTTATTAACGCCCCGGCCGAACCTGCACCGAGCGCAAATGAGTTACTCGATAGAGTGCAATTCCGGGTGAATCCAAGTGTCCAATTGGGCGTGTTCCAGTACCCTGTGCAACAAGTGAGTGCGGCTAATCCACAACCGCCTGCCGCAGCTGAACCTGTGTGCTTGGTGGTTTATCGTGAGTTGACCTCGCAGCCTCATTGGCAGCAACACGAAGCTGTCAAATTTATGCAACTAACGCCGCTTACAATGGTGTTGTTGGAGACTCTCCAGCAGGCTAACGGCAGCACTTTGCGTGCTGCTTTGGCTAGCCTCCAGCCCTACGCCGTCGGCTATCAACCAGAGCAACTAGCGCAAGCCTTAGTGACAGTGGTTGAGGGGTTAATGCAGCGTTGTGTGTTGTTCCTCGCGCCCGAATGAAGTATGATCCGCCCCGCAAAATTTTAGTCAGTGAGGATGTATTTTATGGCACATAATGAAGATTTCCGAGACGAATCGGGCGTAAAAATGGGCTGGCTTGCGGTAATTACGTTTGTTGCCGTACCGGCTTTACCTGCGGTATTGGCGTGGTATAAATTTTTTGCAGCATAAGCTGTGACGATTGAAAGGCACGTTATGTCTCTTAAACTTTTGTTGGTTGAGGATAAACCAGCAACCCAGGCTCAGTTGCTACAGATTCTTGTACAGAGCCAATTCTCGGTGAGTTGCGCCAATGATGGCCTTGATGGGCTTAACCGAGTAAAGAATAAGCACTTTGACGTGATTTTAGTTGACCATAAAATGCCCCTCATGGATGGCATGGCGTTGATTAAAAATATTCGTCAACTTCCTGCCTATAAGCAAACCCCGGTGATCTTGATGACCACGCAAGATTTGAATCAGGTAGCCGGATTAGCTGAAAAAGCTGGGGCTAATTTGTGCTTGGCTAAACCGATCGCGGCTGACCGTTTATTGGGTTTATTGCAAGATTTAGCCAGTACCATCCACAACCCGAAACAGCTTACCGTATAAATTATCGCCTGCTAAGGCAGCATCAGCTGAGGGCAGGCGCATTAAGGGTAATTCACCATGCAATTAACCGATCACATTCGCGCCATCCCTGATTACCCTAAGCCGGGTATTGTGTTTCGTGACATCACGCCGTTATTGGCCGATGGGGCTGCATTCAAGCATACCGTAGATGCTTTGGTAGCACGTTATCGCGACCAAGGTATCACTAAGATTGTTGGGATTGAGGCTCGTGGCTTTATTTTTGCAACGGCGCTTGCCTATGCGCTGGGTGTTGGCTTTGTGCCTCTGCGTAAACCGGGCAAATTACCACGCCAAGTAGTGAGTCAGCGTTATGCGCTCGAATACGGTGAAGATGAGCTGCAACTGCACGCTGATGACATTACCGCTACCGACAAGGTGCTGATCATTGATGATTTGCTCGCCACGGGTGGTACCGTGCTAGCCGCGGTAGCCTTAGTGCAGGCCTTGGGAGCCGAAATTGTGGAATGTAGTTTCGTGATCACCCTGCACGATTTACCCGGTGCTGAACGGCTAAACCAAGCGCAGATTCCATACTATACCCTGTGCGAGTTTTAGGGTAACTTAGGGGCTTTAGTCATCGGCTTCTTTTAACCAGCGGACAAGCGAATAGACATGAGTTATCAGGTTTTAGCACGGAAATGGCGACCGCGTAATTTTGCTCAGGTAGTAGGGCAGCAGCATGTACTCAAACCCTTGTTTAACGCCCTTAAAACAGGGCGGTTGCACCATGCTTGGTTGTTAACCGGTACCCGTGGGGTAGGTAAAACAACCATAGCTCGTATTCTTGCCAAGAGTCTTAACTGCGAGCAAGGTATTACCGCTGAACCCTGCGGCACTTGTAGTGCTTGTGTGGCGATAGAACAAGGGCGTTTTGTCGATCTTCTAGAGATAGACGCGGCCTCACGTACCAAAGTTGAAGATACCCGCGAACTACTCGATAACGTGCAATATGCGCCTACTCAAGGGCGCTTTAAAGTGTACCTGATAGATGAAGTGCACATGCTCTCTCGGCATAGCTTTAATGCCTTGCTTAAAACCTTAGAAGAACCGCCTGAGCACGTGAAGTTTCTGCTTGCTACCACAGATCCGCAAAAGCTCCCCATTACGGTACTGTCACGTTGCCTGCAGTTTAACTTGAAGGCTTTGAGCCGCGATGAGATTGCCAACCATCTACAGCAGGTGCTTAGCGCCGAACAGATCCCGTTTGATGCCGATGCTATTCAAGCATTAGCGCGGGCTGCTCAAGGTAGTTTGCGTGATGCTCTTAGTTTAACTGACCAAGCTATAGCCCAGGGTGAACAAGCTGTTACTGTGGCTGGGGTACAACAAATGCTGGGTAGTGTGCCTGGCTATGAGGTGGCACAGCTGTTGCAACAAATAGTGGCGGGAGATGCTGCTGGGATGATGCAAACGCTAGATAATGTGGCCAGCCAAGTTCCAGACTTAGCCGGTTTACTGCCCGAATTACAGCAGACAGTGCAGCAAATGGCCCTGTTCCAAGTGGTACCTCATAGTGCTTGGGTCACCCAACTGGATGAACAAGCTCAGCAGCTCGCTGGGCAGCTAGCAGCTGAACTGCTGCAAGTTTTTTACGACATCCTCGTACAAGGGCGCCGTGATTTAGCACTCGCTGCCGATGTGCGCAGTGGTGTTGAAATGACCTTATTGCGGCTGCTAGCTTTTCGGCCGCAATCGTTAGAAGTGAATGAAACCCCAGCTGTGACGGGGGCTAGCGCGACTGTAAAAAAGCCCCAAGCGGCCAGCGCAACTGAGTCAGTGCAGGCTGATGCGGTGTATCAGCAAACGCCTCATGGTGCCGCCGATACCGAGCATCAAGTAACTGAAAGCGCCGCGCCGCCCGATAGCAAACCAGTCGCAGCTGAGCATCAGTCTGAGCAAACTCACGCGGCGCCGGTCACATCAGTTCAAGCGGCTGACGATGACGAGATACCAGCTTATTTAGGGGACGATGACGATGATGACGACGACCGTTTTGCTGATTTTGCGGAAGCGCCACGTGCAACTCATGCTGCAAACACAGCTGCAAGCAGTGCTACAAGCACAGCCCCGGTAGCAGCGCCATCAGTAGCAGCTGACGGCGCTACAGCGCAGCCAGCTGCGGGCCCTGCGGCAACGACGCCGGCAGCAACCAGCAAACCTGATTTAGCAGCTTTGATGGCCACTCGTGCGGCGCTGGTTGAAAAACAGCAAAGCTCTAAACAACCAGCGTCAGCCAGTGCAGCCGCGCCAGAGCTAGCGGCGCCAACCGAACTAGCCAGTGCAGCAGTAGAAGTACCAGCAACAGCGCCAGCAGAACAAGCCCGAGCAGTGGCGCCTGTAGCAACGCCAGCAGAACCAGCAACGCCAGCAGAATCAGCTCGTTCAGCAGCAGAAATACCAGCAGCAGAAGCGCTAGCAGCAGGAGCACCAGCGCCAGCACCAGAACCAGCAACGCCAACCGAACCCGTTACACCAGCGGCACCAGGACAACCAGCAAACACGAGTTTAGCGACGCCGGCTGTGAGTACCTTGCAATTAGATCAGCTGGAATTAGCGCCACAGGTGCGCTTGGCAGCTGAAATTGATGGTTGGGCGGCGATGATAGATCATTTAGAATTACATGGCTTGACCAGGCAGTTGGCTCGTAATGGTAATCTACAAAAGACCGCCCAAGGGCACGTGTTAGTTTGCCAGAAAAACTGGGCCTATCTCTTGAATGACGCAGCCATCGATACCATTAAACAGGGGATGTTGGCGCAATTTGATATTCAATTGTTAGATGTGGTGATTGGCGATACCCAGCAAGCTACGCCAGCAGAAATTCAACAGTACATAGATGCGCAGCGATTAGCGCGTGCAAAACAAACCTTGCAGCAAGATCCTGTAGCTCAACAATTAGCGCAAGTCTTTGGCGCAGAGTTACAAGAAGACTCGGTGCAACCCGAATAACCAAACGAAGAGGTAGTTATGTTTAAAGGTGGTGGTTTAGGAAACATGATGAAGCAGGCGCAGAAAATGCAAGAGCGCATGCAACAAGTGCAAGCTGAAATCGCGAGTATGGAAGTAGTAGGTGAAGCGGGCGCTGGTCTGGTTAAAGTAACCATGCTTGGCAATCATAACGTGCGCCGCGTTGCCATCGATCCTAGCTTGATGAGCGATGACGACCAAGAAATGTTGGAAGATCTGATTGCTGCGGCAGTAAACGACGCGGTGCGTCGGGTAGAGCAAACCAGCAAAGAAAAGATGGCTGAAGTAGCTGGCGGTATGAACTTGCCACCTGGCTTTAAGATGCCGTTTTAAGACACAGGTATTCAGATGCAATTAAGTCCGGCAATACAAGAGCTCATTCAAGCCTTAAAGGTGCTCCCTGGGGTCGGTCCGAAAAGTGCCCAGCGGATGGCGTTTCAGCTGTTGGAACGTCAACGCGAGGGTGCTCAGCGGTTGGCGCAAGCACTAACGCAGGCAGTCGAAAAAGTAGGTCATTGTAATGATTGTCGGACGTTAACAGAGTCGCCGCAGTGCGTGATTTGCGCCCACCCCGCACGGCAACAAAGTGGCATGTTATGCATTGTTGAAACCCCTGCCGATGTGCTGGCGATTGAGCAAACGGGGCAGTATCAAGGACGCTATTTTGTATTGATGGGACATTTGTCGCCGCTCGATGGGATTGGTCCGGAAGATATAGGTTTAGATGTGTTGGCACAACGGCTAAGTAGCGAATCCATCCAGGAAATCATTCTGGCGACAAATCCGACCGTCGAAGGTGAAGCTACAGCGCACTACATTGCTGAATTGGCGCGGCAAGCCCACATTAAGACGTCGCGCATCGCTCATGGGGTGCCGGTGGGTGGTGAACTTGAGTATGTTGACCAAGCTACCTTAGGTCATGCCTTTTCTGGGCGAAAAATTATCGAAGCAAACTAGCCAAAGGTGCTTGAAATCTCAAGCACCATCCCCATCTCTGCTGTAGTGTTTAACTAAATAGTGCAGGAGAAACCACTATGGCGGAGACCCGTCAAGCAGAAACCCACGGTTTTCAAACCGAAGTGAAGCAGTTGCTCCACTTAATGATTCATTCATTATATTCCAACAAAGAGATTTTTCTGCGGGAACTCGTTTCCAATGCATCGGATGCTGCGGATAAGTTGCGCTTTAAAGCGCTTAGCGATGGCAGCCTACTAGCCGACGACGGTGAGTTATGGGTGCGCGTGAGTGCCGACAAAGACGCAGGAACTATTACCATCAGCGATAACGGCATTGGCATGACTCGCGAAGAAGTGATGACCAATCTAGGCACCATTGCTAAATCTGGTACTGCAGACTTCTTCAGCCAATTATCTGGTGATCAAGCCAAAGATAGCCGCCTGATTGGGCAGTTTGGGGTAGGTTTCTACTCTGCTTTTATTGTCGCTGATAGCGTTACCGTACGGACCCGCGCAGCAGGCGCGAGCGCCGATGAAGGGGTGGAATGGACCTCGCGCGGTGAAGGCGAGTTTGATATTGCGGTTATCCAGAAAGCGAAACGCGGCACCGATATCATTTTGCATGTACGCGAAGATGCTAACGAGTTCTTAGACGAATGGCGGTTAAAGAGCATCATCACCAAATATTCAGATCATTTGAGTATTCCGGTGCAAATGCCGAAGCGCGATGATGACGATAAGCACACGGGTTGGGACAGCGTCAACTCGGGCCAAGCCTTATGGACTCGCGATAAAAGCGAGATCACTGACGACGAATACAAAGAGTTTTATAAAACCGTAGCCCACGACTTTGATGAGCCGCTACTCTGGAGTCATAACAAAGTTGAGGGTACCAGCGAGTACACCAGCTTACTTTATATTCCTAAGCGTGCGCCATGGGATTTATGGAACCGCGATCAGCAACATGGCATTAAGCTGTATGTGAAGCGGGTGTTCATCATGGACGACGCCAAGCAGTTGATGCCAACTTACTTGCGGTTTGTGCGTGGATTGATGGATTCAGCTGATTTGCCACTCAACGTGTCGCGTGAAATCCTACAAGACAATAAGATCACGCGCTCAATGCGTAACGGTAGCACCAAGAAAATCTTGAGCATGCTGAGCAAGTTAGCTAAAGACGAGCCAGACACTTATCAAGAGTTCTGGAATACCTTTGGTACTGTGCTCAAAGAAGGCCCGGCAGAAGACAGCGCGAACCAAGAAAAAATCGCAAGTTTACTGCGCTTTGCCTCGACCCATGAAGATCAGCGCGAGGCTCGAGTTAGCTTAGATGCCTACCTTGAGCGTATGTCTGAAAAGCAAGACAAGATCTACTACATTGTCGCCGATAGCTACGAAGCTGCGCGAGATAACCCAGCCCTTGAGATTTTCCGTCAAAAAGGGATTGAGGTGTTGTTGTTATCAGAGCGTATTGATGAGTGGTTAATGAGCCACATGAGCGAGTACAAAGAAAAACCGTTCCAATCAGTAACGCGCGGTGACTTAGACTTAGGTGAGTTAGATGACGCCGAGACCAAGCAAAAACATGAAGCTGCAGAAAAGTCGTTCAAACCGCAATTAGAGCGTTTTGAAAAGGCGCTTGGCGAACAGATTAAAACCGTTCGGGTGACCCATCGGTTAACTCAATCACCGGCTTGTATTGTCACTGATGACAACGACATGAGTACGCAAATGGCGAAGCTGATGGAAGCCGCAGGGCAACCGGTGCCAGAAACCAAGTATATTTTCGAAATCAATCCAGAGCATACGTTGGTACAGAGGATCACTGCGCTCACCGATGAGCAACGCTTTGCTGAATGGGCTCATTTATTGCTTGATCAAGCAACGTTAGCTGAGCGTGGCAGCCTGAAAGATCCTGCTCAGTTTGTGACCCGCTTAAATCGGTTGATGTTAGAACTAACCGAATAATAGCTGTGCAACCGAGCATTGTCCGACCAAAGTCGGCAATGCTCGGACTTGTAAAGGTGCGAGCCAGCAGGTAAAGTTCGCATTTATTCGTTGGCAAAACACACACAAGTTAAAAGAGGTTGTTCATGCGCATTATCTTGTTGGGCGCTCCAGGCGCAGGGAAAGGTACTCAAGCGCAGTTTCTGATGAAAACGTTTGGGATTCCACAGATCTCAACCGGAGACATGTTGCGAGCTGCAATTAAAGAAGGTACCCCACTAGGTCAACAAGCCAAGGCTATTATGGATGCTGGCAAGCTGGTATCTGATGATATTATGATTGGCTTAGTGAAAGAGCGAGTTGCCCAAGCTGATTGCGCCAACGGCTTCTTACTCGACGGTTTTCCGCGCACCATCCCGCAAGCTGATGGCATGCATGCTGCTGGTATTGATGTGGATGTGGTACTTGAGTTTGCAGTCCCAGATGAGGTCATTGTGGAACGCATGGGCGGCCGTCGAGTGCATCCAGGTTCTGGTCGGGTCTATCATGTGCAGTACAATCCACCGCAAGTAGCCGGAAAAGATGACGAAACCGGTGAAGATCTGGTGATTCGTGATGATGATAAAGAAGCCACGGTACGCAAACGCCTAGCAATTTATCATGAACAAACCGAGCCTTTGGTAGCATATTATCGTAAACTAGCCGAACAAGGTAAAACGGCCTTCCACAAAATTGATGGAACCCGTGATGTTGAGGTTATCAGTGCCGAGTTAGGTGAGCTGTTAAGTTAGCTTTAACCGGTCAATAATAATCAAAAAGCCCGCCTTGTGTGGGCTTTTTTTATAATAAAAATCAGGAGCCACCATGGACATAAACTTATCTGTAAGTCTGCTTTATGCGGGTTTACTAACCTTGCTTTATATCGTGCTAGCCATCGACATTATTCGCCTGCGTTGGCGTCATCGGGTGGGTATTGGTACCGGCAATGCACAAGATTTAGAAGTTGCGGTGCGTATTCATGGTAATTTTTCTGAGTACGTACCACTGAGCTTGCTGTTGTTAGTACTGATGGACTTAACCGGTGCGTCTGCGAGCTTATTACACGGGCTAGGAGCCTTGTTATTCGTGGCGCGAATTGGCCATGCCTTAGGGCTTAAATTGAGTATTGGAACCTCGTGGGCGCGCACTGTGGGTGTGCTTGGTACCTTTATTACCTTAATGCTGCAAGCTGGCTACATGATTGGTTATTTTGTTGGGCAGGTGCTATGAGCGAGTTAGCCGGAGTTTATCGTAATGGTACGGCTGGCCAGCCAGTACTAGTGTTACTGCATAGTTCACAGAGCAATAGTGGCCAATGGCGGGCGTTACAAACCCAATTACAAACAGAGTACGATATCATCGCCATCGACTTGCTGGGTTATGGACAAGCGCCTGCGGTTGCAACTGGGGTAGAGCCTGAAGCCTTTCGCTTTAGCGACGAAATACCGCGAGTGATAGAAGCCTTACAACACCATCAGATAACCCAACCGGTAACCTTAATTGGTCACTCTTATGGGGGGGCTTTGGCGTTAAAGTTAGCGTTAGAACAACCCTTTGTTGTTGACCGTGTGGTGCTGTTTGAGCCGGTGGCATTTCATGTCTTAGACCATCAAGACCCAGCGCGAGCTGAAATTGATGCCATTGCTGCACAAATGGACCAGTATGATGCGCAGGCAGCTACCCGTAATTTTGTCGATTATTGGAATGAGCCAGGCTACTTTGACGCTTTACCTGATAAAATTAAGCGCTTAATGGTTGCTCAAGCAAGTAAAGTCGCCATGGACTTTTCAGCGTTGATGGGCGAGCCCCATAAATTACAAGATTACCGCCACGTGCAGCAGCCGTTACTACTATTGCAAGGATCCAGTACTCAAGCTAGTGCGAAGCAAGTGGCGCAGCAACTCTTGCATGTGTTACCCCATGCCACTACGGTTACTTTACCCTGCGGACATATGGGGCCATTAACCCATGCTGCATTAGTTAACCAGCAGATCATCGAGTTTTTACAACAGACGAGTTAGAGTCAGGTGAGCTATCAACCGCCGTTACAGCAATTTGAGTTCTGTCAGCAACAACCAGAGCTGGCCTATTTTGATAGTGCTGCCAGTTGCCAAGTACCGCAATCGGTATTAGCTAAGCTACTGGATTATTATCAACACCAGCATGCCAATGTGCATCGCGCTAGTTATGCACGCGGGCGGACCGCTACCCAGTGCTATGAGCAAGCGCGACGAGATTGCGCCCAAGCGATTGGGGCAACGGCTGCACAGGTGAGCTTCCAGGCCTCCACCACCAGTGCCTTGAACGGTTTGGCGCAGCAGTTACCGGTAGCTTGGCAGGCGGGCGATGAAATTTTGCTAAGTAGTGCTGAGCATCATGCCAACATTTTGCCGTGGCAGCGCTTGGCTGCTCAACATGATTTACGACTGCGATTTATTAGCCTTGATAGAGCAAGCGGTGAGTTGGGTGAATGGCAACACTTATTGGGGCCGCGCACCAAGGTGGTCAGTCTTACCTTAGCTAGCAATATTACCGGAACTCGATTTGCGCTTGAGCCGGTTTTGGCGGCAGCCCAGCAGCAAGGGGCTTGGACCATTGTGGATGCGGCCCAAGCCGTTGCTCATGAGCAGCTGGCTGTAACGCAGTTGGGCGCCGATGCGGTGGTGTTCAGTGCGCATAAGGCCTACGGTGTCGCCGGCTGTGCGGTGTTGTGGTTAAGCCAAGCTTTACTTGCTGCCAGTGAACCTTTTACGGTGGGTGGTGGTATTGTCACTAGCGTAACTAAAAGCCACGCCAATTTGGTCACAGGTATTTATAAATTTGAAGCTGGCACCCCTAACGCGGGCGCAGCGGTTGCTGCTGCCAGTGGCTTAGCTTGGTTACAGCAACAGCAGCAATTGGGCCTGCATGATTATTTACAAGCGCTACGGCAGCAGTTGTGGCAACAGTTGCAGCAGCGTGCTTGGTTAACCTTATTACCCACGGGTAAACAGCATACCCCAGTGATTGCTTTTTACAGCGATGAGTTTCAGGCCCACGACATCGCCACTTGGTTAGATCAGCACCAGATTGCGGTACGTGCAGGGCACCATTGCGCGCAAATCTTATTGCAAGATTGGCAGTTACCAGCGGTAGTCAGGGTGTCTTTAGCAGCGTACAATACGCCCGCGCAAATTGAGCGGTTAGTAGCGGCACTCGATGCTGGTTGGCAATTATTTGCCGACTAAGCCGCCGCTGACGAACCTGCCAGTGCCTGCATGTTTTGCCTTTTTCTTTGTTAGGAGAGTAGTACCTTGAACCAGCAAGCCAGCCCGGTTGCGTCACACTGGTGGACAGAATCGAAAAAATTAGCTCGGTTAACGGGCCCTATCCTGATCGCTCAATTAACGCAGATGTTAATGAGCGTGGTGGATACCTTGATGGCGGGGCGGGTGAGTGCCACCGATTTAGCCGCGGTATCGGTTGGTGGAAGCATTTGGGTTCCTTCTACCCTCATTATTATGGGCATGGCGTTGGCGCTAGCCCCTATCATTTCGCATTTAGATGGTGGTGGTAAGCAGCGTAAAGTTGCCAATATGGTGCAGCAGGGTATTTACGCTGCCATGTTGGGTGGCGCTTTGTGCTTTATCGTGATCATGTGTGCACCTTTGATCCTCAATGCCATGAGTGTTGAAGATAATTTCCGCGATATCACCTTAGATTATCTGATGTATGTAGCCACAGCGATACCTGCCTTGGTGATCTACATGGTGTTGCGAAATTTCTGTGAAGGCTTGTCGCATACCATGCCCAGCTTAGTGGTGGGGATTATTGGTTTAATCGTGAATATTCCAGTTAACTACGTCTTTATTTACGGTGTAGGCGGTTTTCCTGAGCTTGGTGGTGCCGGTTGTGGCGTCGCTACCAGTATTGTGATTTGGGTGATGGCGCTAAGCATGGTGCTGTATGTAAGCTTAGCTAAGCGCTTCAAAAAAATCGGGGTGTTTAAGCGCTGGCATGCGCCAAACTGGGATGATGTTTGGTACATAGTGCGTATTGGCTTTCCGATTGCGACCTCGATGTTTTTTGAGGTGAGTCTGTTTGCCGCCGCAGCCTTAGTGATAGCACCCTTAGGTGCAACCGTGGTGGCCAGTCATCAGATCGCATTAAATATTTCGTCGTTGGTGTATATGGTGCCGCTGAGTTTATCCATGGCTGTTACCTTGCGGGTAGGCTTTGCGTTGGGCGCTGGTAATCCAGCAAACGCGATGCTCAGTCATAAGTTAGCCACCTTGTATGGGATGACCTTTGCCGCCGTCAATGGCTTGATTATGTACATTACCGGGGCTTGGTTAGCTGGGCTCTACACCGATGATCAAGCGGTGATCCAGTTGGCTGCAACCTTGATGGGGCTGGCTGCTATTTTTACCCTGTCGGACACCTTTCAAGCGATTGCAATAGGCACCTTGCGTGGCTACAAAGATACCAAAGTGGTGATGTTTATTACCTTTGTGTCGTACTGGCCACTAGGCTTAACCGTGGGTATCTTATTGTCATTAACGGATACCATAGTGCCTTCTATTGGTGCTGCTGGTATGTGGGTTGGCTTTATTGTGGGTTTATCGGTGGCAGCGGTGCTGCTAACTTGGCGCTTGCGGGTTGTGAGCCGCCGCTACAATGAGCAGCACGGGCTGAGTTTAACTCAGCATCCGCACGCTTAATTCAGTATCGGCATAGCAGCGCAAGGTTAGTATCAGCCTGCGCTGCTAGTGCCAGGCGCTATGATGAAGTAGAAGCCGGCTGATGCCGTTTTTGCAACACAGCTAACACATCATTCAAACTTAAATCGCGGGCGGCTAATACCACCAGCAGGTGATAGAGCAGATCGGCACTTTCATTGAGCAATTCGTGATTGTCACCGGCCGTGGCAGCAAGTGCTACTTCAACCCCTTCTTCTCCTACTTTCTGTGCCGCGCGTTTGATGCCAGCGGCAAACAAGCTGGCAGTATAACTGCTGCTCGGATCTGCATTGCGGCGCGAACTGATGGTATCCATCAGGGTTTGCAACATCGGCGTTGAATGCTCATCGCTAAAACAGCTGCGGCTACCTAGATGACAGGTAGGGCCGAGCGGTAGCGCCCGAATAAGCAAACTATCCTGATCACAATCGGTATGCACACTAACTACTTGCAAAAAGTGTTCAGAGCTTTCGCCTTTGGTCCATAGCCGCTGTTTGCTGCGGCTAAAAAAAGTCACTCGCTGGTGGCTTAGCGTGTGCGCTAAAGCCTCACTGTTCATGTAGCCTTGCATTAACACTTCGCCACTTAGGGGATGTTGTACCATGGCTGGTAACAACCCATCCGCAGCTTTACTAAAATTTACGACAGCTTGATTGGCTGGAGTAATAAGCATAACTCAGTATCCTTGTGCATGGGTACAAGCGGCGCTTGCGTTAGCGTCGTACCACAATCTCTTGCGTAGCTAAATAATCTTTTAACTCGCTAATTTCAATAATGTTCTTGTGAAAGACCGAGGCCGCCAAAGCGCCATCGACAGCAGCTTGCTGAAACACCTCAGCAAAGTGTTCTTTGGCACCCGCGCCACCCGATGCAATCAGTGGAATAGGGCAACTACGGCGTAGCGTTTGCAACTGGGCAATATCGTAACCTTTGCGCACGCCATCTTGGTTCATGCAGTTCAGCACCACTTCGCCAGCGCCTCGTGCGACCACTTCCGCTAACCAATCAGCCGTTTGCCACCGGGTTTTCTGAGTACGTTGCTCGTCACCAGTAAACTGATAAACCTGATAGGTTTGGCTTTCGCTGTCAAAAAAACTATCAATGCCAATCACAATACATTGTTGTCCAAACTCATCGACCAGTTGATTGATTAAGTCGGGATTTTGCAGTGCTGGCGAGTTAATCGATAGTTTATCAGCGCCCATAGCTAACAGCTGTTGCGCTTGCTCAATCGAGCTAATGCCACCGGCTACGGTAAAGGGGATATCGATCAGACGCGCCACCCGTTCTACCCAGGATTTATCAATCACGCGGGCATCGGCCGACGCGGTGATATCGTAAAAGACTAACTCGTCAGCTCCGGCCGCAGCATAGCGCTCGGCAAGTGGTTCGATAGCGCCAATAATTTCGTGATTACGAAATTGCACGCCTTTGACGACTTCGCCATTGCGCACGTCTAAACAGGGGATGATGCGTTTGGCCAGCATGCGAGCGCCTCCTTCAACGTAAATCGACCGGTGAGCAGCGCTTTACCAAGAATCGCGGCATCGCATTGGTTGGCTTGCAACTGCTCTAAATCGGTTAAATCAGCAATCCCCCCCGAGGCTTGAATCACTAGGCTAGGGTAGGCTTGTTTGAGCCGCTGATACAGCTCGACATTGGTGCCCGTTAACATGCCATCACGGCTGATGTCGGTGCACAACACATGACGCAACCCTACCGGTAAATACTGCTCAATCATTTGCTCCAAGGTTAGCTCGGATGATTGCTGCCAACCGTGGGTAGCGACCCAAGCTTGGCCGTCAGCGTCAATGTTCACATCCAATGCCAGCACAATGGCATCGCTGCCATAGTGGCTGAACCAGTGTTGCACCAAGGCTGGTTGTTTCACCGCCACCGAACCTAACACCACTCGCTGCACGCCACAAGCAAACAGTTGTTCAAGGTCGGCTTGGGTACGAATACCGCCACCTACTTGTACCGACATGGTGGTTGCAGCGGTGATTTTTTGCAATAGTTGCAACTGCCGTTGGGCGGGATCACGGGCACCATCTAAATCGACTAAATGCAACCATTGAGCACCGGCTGCTTGGTAATCAGCAACGATCGGCAGGGGATCACTAGCAAAGGTTGTTTGTCGAGCAAAATCACCTTGTTGTAAACGCACGACCTCGCCGTTAATTAAATCAAGTGCGGGTATCAGCATCAGTTAGCTCCAAAAAGTTCTTGAGGATGGTAGCACCCGCAGCTCCCGATCGTTCCGGGTGAAATTGGGCGCCAAAAAAGTTACTGCTTCTGACCATGGCAGCAAAGGTTTGGCCGTAGTGACAACTTGCGATGGTGTGGGCACTCACGGCCACCGCAAAACTGTGCACAAAATAAAAATAACTGGCATCCGGCAAACCTGCTAAGAGCGGGTTGTCGGCACGGCCATCCACGGTGTTCCAACCCATGTGCGGTAGCGGTAGATCTGCTGCTTGTAGGCGCTCGGTTCGAGTTGGAATAATGCCGAGGCAATCAACATTGCCTTCGGCTGATGCGGTGGTTAACAGCTGCATCCCCAAGCAGATACCCAACACCGGCTGTTGTAACTGGCGCAGGGTATCAACGAGTTCCAGTCGCTGTAAGTTGCGCATGGCGGCGGCGGCGGTGCCGACCCCCGGTAAAATCACCCGGTCAGCACTATTAATCAGCGCCGCATCGGCGGTTATCAGCGGGCTTACACCTAGGCGTTCAAATGCAAAGCGCACTGAGCTGATATTAGCACAGGCGGTATCTACGATGACTAGGCTTGGCTTACTCATGCCAGCATCCCCTTGCTTGAAGGTAAACTTTGTTCGCCCGTGCGCGCGATAGCAGCTCTTAGTGCGCGGCCAAACACTTTGAACAGACTTTCAACCTGATGATGACTGTTACCCTCGGTGGTGCTTAGGTGGAGTGATATCGCCATGGCATCGCTTAATGAGCGGAAGAAGTGACCGACCATTTCGGTCGATAATTCACCTACTTTGTCACGGCTAAAATCGGCCTCAAACTGCAGGTGAGGACGCCCAGAAAGATCGATCAGACATTCTGCCCGACACTCATCCATCGGCAAGGCAAAACCGAATCGGCCGATACCACGCTTGTCGCCCAGCGCTTGGCGTAACGCCTGGCCGAAAGCCAGAGCCGTATCTTCCACAGTGTGGTGCTCATCAATGTGCAAATCACCCTGTACCTGCAGGTTGAGGGCAAAACCAGCGTGGGTGGCTATTTGTTCCAACATGTGGTCAAAAAAGCCAATCCCAGTGCTGATGCTAATAGGCTGGCTGGCATCTAAATCGAGCTCAACTAAAATATCGGTTTCGCGGGTGGTGCGTTGTACCTTGGCTTGTCGTGGCTTGGCCAATAACTGGTGGGCGATAGTCGCCCATGAAGTTGTGGCTGGATCATATTTGATGCCTTGAATCCCCATATTTTCAGCCAGTTGCAGGTCGGTATCACGGTCTCCAATAACATATGACTGAGTGAAATCGACACGGCCTTGTTGCAGATAGTCTTTGACCAAGCCCAAGGCCGGCTTACGACAACTACAGGCCTGCTCCGCAAAGTGTGGACAAATCAAGACGTCGTCAAAACGTATGCCCTGTGAACTAAACACGTCCATCATTAAGTTGTGGGGCGCATCAAAATCCGCTTGTGGAAAGCTGTCGGTGCCTAAGCCATCCTGATTAGACACCATCACCAAACGATAGCCAGCTTGCTGTAATTGCAGTAAGGCCGGGATCACGCCAGCTTCAAATTTAAGCTTGGCTAAACTATCAAGTTGTTTATCAATCGGCGGCTCTTCTACTAAAGTGCCATCGCGGTCGATAAATAAAATTTTCTGGGCTGCTGAACTCATGGAAATACCTTCAATAATTGGTCCATTTCGGCGGCGCTGCCAATACTGATGCGCACACTGTTGGCTAGTCCTAATTGCTGCGACTGATTACGAATTAAAATACCCGCAGCGGCAAAGTGCGCTACGATCGCCGCCGCATCTGTTACTGTGAGCAACACAAAATTGGTACAGCTGGGCCAAATCTTAATCACCCAGCTGGCATCTGCTAGCGCTGCTAGCAATCGCTCGCGCTGGGTGTTGGTTGCTGCTACCTGTTGCTGCATGGCGTTGATGGCAGCATCAGATAATGCTTGCGTGGCGATAGTTACCGTCGTTTGTGGCAACGGATAAGGAGCAATCACCTTGCGTATCGCTTCAATGATATCGGCTGGCGCTAAGGCAAAACCGCAGCGAATACCGGCTAAACCAAAGGCTTTTGATAGCGTTCGCAACACCACCAATTGCGGGTACTGCTGCAACCATGAGCTTACTTCATTTAGAGCCTGTACAGAGCTTGCTGCGGCAAACTCAATGTAGGCTTCGTCAACCACTACAATAGCACGTTCGCCTACTTGCTGTAGCAACTGCTGCAACGAGTCTAGGGTTAAGTTATTGCCGAGCGGGTTAGAGGGATTGCAGACAAAAATAAGTTTTACGGTTTGCGCTGCCGTTTGTATTTGCTCAAGGATGGCCGGAACATCCAATTGTTGTTGTTGCAGCGGTACGCTAATTACCCCTGCACCGTGCGTTTGCGCACTGATGGCATACATACCGTAGGTGGGGGGGCAAATGACGATGCTATCGCGACCAGGTTCGCAAAAGGTACGAATCAGCAATTCAATGGCTTCATCGCTGCCACGACAACTGAGTACTTGCTCGGCGCTAACCCCAGCGTAACTGGCGTAAGCCTGATTGAGAGCTGCGCTTTGAAACGACGGGTAACGATTGAGATCGCTACCGCTCATGGCGTTATCAGCTACGGCGGCTAATGGGGTGCTGGGAGCTTCGTTAGCATTCAGCCACACATTGCCACCACTCATGCTGCGGCGTGCCGAGGCATAAGGCGTTAACTGGGCGAGGTGAGCTCGCTGTAATTTGCTGGCCAAACTCATACTGATTGCTCCAACCGAATACTAACCGCACGGGCATGGGCTGATAACCCTTCGGTTTCAGCAAGATCGATAATAGCGTTAGCAAGACCAGCTAAGCCGGCTTGGCTAACCCGTTGTAAGGTGTAGCGCCGATAAAAATCTAACAAACCAAGGCTACTGTAATTGCGCGCAAAGCCGTAAGTAGGTAACACGTGATTAGTACCGGTGGCATAATCGCCGCCAGACTCTGGCGTGTAATGGCCGACAAAAATCGACCCAGCATGGGTTAACTGCGCTAAATAATCTTCAGCACTATCTAACTGCACTGATAAGTGCTCAGGGGCATATTGCTGGCTAATGGCGATGGCTTCGGCAAGGTCGCTGACTTGAATGAGGGCGCTACCAGCAAGAGCTCGACGGGCAATGTCCGAGCGCGGTAACTGCTCTAATTGTTCGGATAAAGCCAGCGTGACTTGCTCCAATAACTGTGCCGATGGAGTTAGCAAAATCACCTGCGAATCAGCACCGTGCTCGGCTTGAGATAATAAATCAGCCGCCACAAAGGCCGGATTAGCGCTGTCATCGGCAATCACCAACAGCTCAGAAGGCCCTGCTGGCATATCAATTGCTGGGCCCCCCGGAATCTGGGCAACTAATTGTTTGGCAGCGGTAACATAGCTGTTGCCCGGGCCAAAAATTTTCGCCACCGGCGCCATGCTTTCGGTACCCAGCGCTAGCGCTGCGATAGCTTGTGCTCCGCCACAGCGATACACCTCGGTGATACCACATTTTTGCGCCACGTACATCAGAGCTGGAGACAGCTGACCGTTGCGATCCGGTGGGCTGACTAATACCCGGCGTGGATTATTTGCAAGTTGCGCCGGTACGCCTAACATTAATGCGGTAGATGGCAGTACAGCCGTGCCACCAGGAATATAAAGGCCAACTGCTTCTAACGCGTGATATTGTTGGGTGCAGCTCACCCCCGGGGCAGTTGTTACGGTAACCGCCTGCGGCTGTTGCGCTTGGTGAAACGCATAAATGGTCTGATAGGCCGTATCAATGGCTGCTTTAACTTGTGGCTCTACTAAGGCGGCTTGGGCAGCAATTGCCGCCTCGTCGTAACGCAGCTCAGTTAAGCTCGGGCAATCAAATTGTTGGGTGTACTTGAGCACCGCCGCATCGCCGTCATTGGCAACCGCATCAATGATCGCTTGCACCTGGCTAAGTAGCTCGGCTGATTGTGCTTGAGCAGGACGCGCCAGCAACTGACGTTGCTGGTCGGCCGTGAGCTGTTGCCAAATAACTTGTTGAAGTTGTGCCATAACTTAACCCATCATTTTTTCAATTGGTAAGACTAAAATGGAACTACAGCCGATGGCTTTAAGTTGTTCCATGGTTTCCCAGAATAAGGTTTCGGTGCTCACCACGTGCACTGCCACGAGTTCTTCGGTGTGGCTTAACGGCAGTACGGTAGGGCGCTCAGCACCAGGCAGTAACTGAACAACTTGCTCGAGTTGCGCAACCGGAGCGTGCAGCATGATGTACTTGCTTTCTTTCGCCATTTGCACGCCATCGATGCGCGGTAGCAATTGATCAACGATAGCTTGCTTGGCCGCAGGCAGGCTACCAGGGCGTTGAATTAACTGTGCTTGCGAGCGGAAGATGACTTCTTTTTCAATCAAGCCGTTGGCTTCTAAGGTGGCGCCGGTAGAGACTAAATCACAAATTGCATCGGCTAATCCGGCACGTGGAGCGACCTCAACACTACCGGTAAGAATAGCGTTGCTGGCGCTGATACCTTGTTGCTGTAAGTAATTTTGCAACAGATAGGGGTAGGTGGTGGCAATGCGTTTGCCCTGTAAATCCGCTAACCCTTGATAATTGTCTTCTTTGGGAACCGCAATGGATAATCGGCATTGGCCAAATTCTAGTGCCCGCAGGCGAGTAAAATCATAACTGATGTTGGTAGCTTTACGCTCTAAACGAACTTCTTCCAGCACATTTTCGCCGACCAAGCCAAGATCAACCACCCCATCCATCACTAAGCCCGGGATATCGTCATCACGTACGCGCAACAAATCAACCGGTTGGTTACTGCTGTGCGCGAGTAAACGGGCCTCGTGCAGACTGAAGCGAAAACCACAGGCTTGCAGTAGGGCAATGGATTCCGTGCTTAAACGACCTGATTTTTGAATGGCGATGGTTAATCGCTGTGAACTTTTATCTACAACCATAATATTCTCCAAATAAAAACCCCGCGAAGGATTGCCTTGCGGGGTTCTAGTTCGGAGAAGGCAATCCCAAATGAAATGAGTTAGCCTTCAGCACACAAAACTGGGCTAACGATATCTATGATGATGGTGGTGCCAGTTTTGCTTGGTCATAATGTACTCCATTAAATTACCAGTGTGTGCTCAATAATGTTGATGAAAGAGGTTTGAAGATTAAAAAGCAGGCATGTTATCGTCCTACTATGAAACCGTCTTTCTCATCAATTCGTGGCTTTATTGTATAGAAAAATATGACGCCATCAAGCCTAAATTTATTGGATGATTAAATTTCCTGTCTGCAAGTTGTATAACTTTGTTGTGGCGGTTAAATGAGCCGGTCTTGTTACTATAAATAGGCTTGTTGGGCACCACCGCCAATCTAAATGATTCAGCTTGGCAGACGCCTCGATAAAGGCATCATGGTGTTACTACCCAAGTGACTTTTTGCCAACCATCAGCCGAGTTTATGGTAGGCTTAAGTTTTCTCCTATACGATAGACTTTATGGCCAAGATCAGTTCCTATTTTGAAGCCGACAGTGTGCTGGCACAAGCGCTGCCGGGATTTGCACCGCGCGCTGCGCAAACCACCATGGCCACCGCTGTTGCCAGCACCTTAAAAAAGCGGCAGCAATTAGTGGTCGAGGCTGAAACCGGCACCGGTAAGACTTATGCTTATCTGGTACCGGCGCTGTTAAGTGATGGTAAGGCCATTATTTCTACGGGTACTAAAGCCTTGCAAGAGCAGTTGTTTCACCGCGATCTTCCCACCTTGCGTAAACTGTTGGCGCCGAGCAAAGTGGTGGCGCTCCTCAAAGGACGCGCTAATTACTTGTGCATACATAGGTTGCAAGCAGCCCAAGCTCATGCCAGTGAACTCACTAAAGTACAGCAACAGCAGTTACGTGAGGTGCAGATTTGGGCGCAGCGTACCCGCGATGGCGATGTTGGCGCGATCAGCGGACTCCCAGAAGATGCTGAGATTTTGCCGGTGGTAACAAGTACGGTGGACAATTGCTTGGGCCGTGATTGCCCTCTGTACGATGATTGTCACCTGGTGCTGGCCCGCAAAAAGGCCTTAGATGCTGATTTAGTGGTGGTAAATCATCACTTATTCTTTGCTGATATGGCACTGAAGGATGTTGGTTTTGGTGAATTGGTACCAGCTGCTGATGCAGTGATTTTTGATGAGGCGCATCAGTTGCCAGATATTGCTAGTCAGTATTTTGGCGAAGCTGTGTCTAGTCGTCAGCTGCAAGAATTGGCCCACGAAATTAAGGTACTGTACTTAACCGAGCTTAAAGATTTGCGCCAGTTAGAAAAAGCCGCTGATAAACTCTTGTTAAGCTTACGCGATTGGCGCTTGGTGTTTCCGACCGAGCCACAACGCGGCAACTGGCGACAGCATGCGGCGCAAGCAGAAGTACAACAAGCGGCGCAAGCGGTAGAAGATAGCCTGACGTTTTTAGTGCAGGTAATAAAGCAAGCGTTGGGGCGCAGCAAAGATTTAGATAATGCCTACGACCGCTGTATCGATGGCTTGGCGAAATGGCAGTTGTTGATGGATACCCAACGTACTGGCTACAGTTTTTGGTATGAAACCACCGTGCGGCAAGTGACCTTGCATCAGACTCCCTTAAGTGTCGCTGATAAGTTTGGGGGCTATTTAAACCGCTCCGACATGGCGTGGATTTTTACCTCAGCAACCCTAGCCGTGGGCGAAGATTTTACCCACTTTACCCACCAGTTGGGTTTATACAAAGCGGCAACCTTATGCTTACCAAGCCCTTTTAATTTTGCTGAGCAGGCGGTCTTGTGTATGCCTCGATACTTGCCGCAACCCCATGAGTTTAGCATGGCGGACAAGCTGGTAGAGATAGTCCTGCAGGTGCTTGAAGTCAATACCAGCGGCGGTACGTTTGTGCTGTTTACCAGCCATCGCATGTTGCAACGGGTGGCGACTTTATTGGCACCTTTAACCGAGCGCGAACTGCTGGTGCAAGGTAGCACCAGTAAACGGGAGTTGTTAGAGCAATTTATCGCCAACGGGCGGGCGGTGTTGCTAGGCACAGCCTCGTTTTGGGAAGGTGTGGATGTGCGCGGCGATGCGTTACGCTGCGTAATCATCGATAAGTTACCCTTTGCATCGCCCGACGACCCCTTGCTGCAAGCGCGAGTCGAGGATTGTCGTTTACGTGGAGTTGAGCCCTTTATGCGAGTACAATTGCCACCTGCGATTATCGCACTCAAGCAGGGTGCGGGGCGACTCATTCGTGATGCCCATGACCAAGGTGTGTTGATTGTCTGCGATCAACGGTTGGTGACTAAACCTTACGGTGGCTTGTTTTTGAAAAGCTTGCCAGCCATGCGTAGAACGCGCGAATTAAATGATGCCTTAGAATTTTTAAAAGCTTTGGAGACCAGTTAGTGAAGCACACTGTTTTAGCCTTAGATACTTCTACCGAGATGTGCTCGGTAGCTTTGCGTGTGGGCAACCAATGGGCCCAGCGCAGCATGTTGGCGCCGCGTGAACATTCACAGAAAATTCTAACCTTAATTGATGAGGTACTAGCTGAGTTTGAGCTTGGTCTAGCAGACGTGGAACAGCTGGTGGTAGGCCACGGGCCGGGTAGTTTTACTGGGGTGCGCATTGGCGTTTCAGTGGCGCAAGGGTTGGCCTTCAGTCAGAACCTCCCGGTAGTGGCCGTGAGTACTTTGGCGGCCTTGGCACAGCAAGCCATACGCTTACATGATGCGAAGACTATAGTGAGCGCCATTGATGCCCGAATGAATGAAGTTTACGTTGCGGTTTATCACCATCAAGCCGGGTTGGCGAAGCCGACCCTCGCGCCACAAATGGCCAGTCTAACGGCCTTAGCGCAACAACCTTGGTGGCCAGCAGGGCCAGTTACGGCAGTGGGCACGGGTTGGCAGGCTTATGGCGAGATCTTAGCGGCGGGCGCTAGCGTACAGATTCTGGATGATGTCACCTTGCCGCTGGCAGAAGATATGATTCGCCTTGCTGATGCCGGTTTACCTGCAGTTGATGCGGCCGATCTTGAACCGCTTTACGTGCGTAATGAAGTGACTTGGAAAAAGCTACCGGGACGTGCATAACGCCGGCCGTTAAAAAGCCTGCTTGATACATAATTTTACAAGATATTTGCGGGAACTAACTGGTAACAAGGCTTTTCTAAACTATGCTATACAGATGCATGCACGCAGAGGAGTAGACAAATGAAACAGTTATGGTTGATGGGTCTTGCGGCACTTTTTCTAGGCGCATGTTCGTCCGTTCCTGATGAACTCGAAGTAGTCGATGAAGCAAGTTTGGTGAGTTATAAGAATGCGCTCGAGCAGCCGGAGCAATATATCGGCCAGCCAGCGCGTTGGGGCGGTATGATTGCAGCGGTGCGTAACACTGATGCGGGTACCGAAATCGAAGTGGTTCACTTAGAACTGCAAGGTTGGGGACGTCCCGTTCCAAGCGATCAAAGCGATGGGCGGTTTCGTGCCAAACTGGCCGGCTTTGTGGACCCCATGGTTTACAAAGAAGGGCGCTATATTACCTTTACCGGGACCATAGCCGCAGCTGAAACGGGAATGATTGACGAATACAACTATTTGTTCCCGGTACTGAATGCCAGTGGCAAATATTTGTGGCCGATTCAAAAAGAAAAAACTCAAGTTGAGGTAGATTATAGTTCGTTATGGTATCGTCATTACTACTTCAGCCGTCCGCACTACCCAGGTCCGGTGATTATTCGCAATACCCAGGGTGCTAGCGAGGGCGGTTCGGGCCAGTCAGATAAAGGAAATAATTGATTGTGACGACAACGGCAATAGCACCGTCTACGCAACTGCGTTATCAACAGGCTCGGCATCATGCTGAGCCTGTTTCTTTTGATTTACCCTGGGGCACCATGCGTGGTTTGCAATGGGGGCCTACAGATGGTTACCCACTCTTGGCTCTGCATGGCTGGCTGGATAATTGTCACAGCTTTTTGCCTCTTGCCGAAGAATTTTTGCAGTCGGATCTAGCCGGTGACTATCGTTTGATAGCACTGGATTGGGCTGGGCATGGGCATTCTGACCATCGACCGGCGGGCAATTATTATCCCTTTATCGATTATGTCTACGATATCTGGAGCTTGTGCCAGCAACAGCAATGGCCTCAGGTGGCTATTGTGGCTCATTCCATGGGGGCCTATGCGGCCAATATGTTGGCAGGCATTGCGCCAGAGTTAGTGAGCGAACTATTGGCAATAGAGGCCTTCGGTTTGATTGCCACCGCTGCGGATAAAACCACAACCGAGCTTCGCCAAGGCTTTCGTAGTCGTTGGCAGCAACAGCAAAAACAACCGCCACGCTATCCCAATCTTGATTTAGCCATCAGCGCCCGCGCTCAAGCTGGTGATTTTAGTCGTGAACTAGCGGCGCTTTTAGTTGAACGCGGCATTGAGCAATTCGGCCCCGAACATTATCAGTTTCGCGCTGATGGGCAACTGCGGGTAAGTTCTGCAGTGCGCTTAACTGCGGCTCAGATTGGTGATGTGCTAGCCCACATTGAATGTCCTTTTACCGTGCTGTTGGGTAGCCACGGACATCAGCGTCTAAAAACGGCCTTACAAGACTGGCGTGAGCAAGTTCCGCACCTACGGGTACACGAAGTTGAAGGCGGTCATCATGTTCATATGGAGCGCCCGGATGCGATTATTGGTTATTTATCACAGATAATTCGGCATCATAACGGCTAGGCAACACTGGTCGGATATGCGATGATTGCGTGTTAGTAAATTTTAATTAAAAGTATTCAGGAGCATGAAGCGCGTGGATAAAATTTGGCTAAAACGCTATCCAGCAGGGGTTCCGGAGACCATTGACCCGGATCACTTTAACTCGTTAATTGATATTTTTGAGCAAAGTGTAAAAACGTACGGCGATAAAGTTGCGTTTGTAAACATGGACACTGAGCTGACGTTTAATGAGTTAGATACGCTCAGTAGAGATTTTGCTGCTTACCTGCAACAGCAAGGTTTGCAAAAGGGCGATGCCGTCGCTTTGATGATGCCAAACTTACTGCAATATCCTATTGCGTTGTTTGGTGTATTGCGAGCTGGGATGACCGTGGTTAACGTGAACCCGCTATACACTGCCCGCGAATTAAAGCATCAGTTAAGTGATGCCAATGCGCAGGCCATTGTTATTTTGGATAACTTTGCGCACACCCTAGCGAAAGTGATTACTGAGGTACCGGTCAAGAAAGTGATCCTGACCAGTATTGGTGACATGTTACCAGCACCGAAGCGTTGGATTGTTAACTTCGTAGTTAAATACGTGAAAAAGATGGTGCCAGCCTATTCGTTGCAGCATACGACGCAGTTCAAACAAGTACTAGCGCAAGGCGCCAAAGCTAAGTATCAACGACCGCAAATAAGTGGTGATGATCTGGCTTTCTTGCAATATACCGGCGGTACTACCGGATTAGCTAAAGGTGCCATGTTGTCGCATCGCAATATGGTCGCGAACCTAGAAATGGTATCGGCGTTGGTCGCACCTTTGGTAGTCGATGGCGAAGAAACCGTGATCACGGCGTTGCCGCTGTATCATATCTTTGCGCTTACGGCCAACTGCTTGACCTTTATGAAGCACGGTGGACGCAATATTCTGATTACCAATCCGCGCGATATGCCAGGCTTCGTAAAAGAATTAAGCAAATACCCGTTCTCTATCATTTCTGGTGTGAACACCTTGTTTAATGGGTTATTACATGCCGATGGCTTTAAAGATTTAGATTTTTCCCATCTTAAGATCGCTTTAGGTGGCGGTATGGCAGTGCAACGCGCCGTTGCCGAGCACTGGGAGCGAGTGACTAAATCGCGCTTACTAGAAGGCTACGGCTTAACTGAATGTTCACCGATAGTGACCGTTAATCCTACGGATATAGAGCATTACAACGGTACCATAGGGTTGCCATTACCATCTACTGAAGTGCGTATCGTTGATGTCGATACTGGCGAGGTGTTACCACAAGGCGAAGCCGGCGAATTACAAGTGCGTGGCCCGCAAGTGATGGTAGGTTATCTGAACCGTCCTGATGAAACCGCCAAAGTGATGATTGATGGCTGGTTTGCCACAGGTGATATCGGTTTGATGGATGAGCAAGGCTTCTTCAAAATTGTGGACCGCAAAAAAGACATGATCTTAGTGTCAGGCTTTAATGTGTATCCTAACGAAATAGAAGACGTGATTGCTGAACATCCGAAAGTTCTTGAAGTTGCCGCAGTAGGGGTACCTCACGACAGTTCGGGTGAGCAAGTCAAAATCTTTGTGGTACGCAAGGATAAGTCGCTCACTGAAAAAGAATTGATTGCGTATTCACGTGAAAATATGACCGGTTATAAAGTGCCAAAATTAGTGGAGTTCCGTGAGGAGCTACCAAAAACTAATGTCGGGAAAATTTTACGGCGTGAGTTACGTGACGAAGAAGAGGCCAAAGCGAAATAATTAATGCTTCCTTTTAATCTGATCACCACTGCAGAGCAGCTTGCTGGGTTTTGCCAACAAGCTGATTCTGCAAGTTTTTTAGCGGTAGACACGGAATTTGTCCGTACCCGCACCTATTATGCCAAATTAGGTTTAATCCAGGTTCGCGCCGATGACTTGCTGGTGTTGATTGACCCACTTGCAGTGACGGATTTAACGCCACTGTGGCAGTTGTTCGCCAATCAACAACAACCCCTCGTTATTCATGCCGGTGGCGAAGACTATGAGATCTTGTCCCAGCACATGGGGCAGGTGGTGACTGGCGTGTTTGATACCCAAATTGCGGCAGCGGTAGCTGGTCATGGCGATGCGTTAGGCTACGCTGCCCTAGTGGCTCATTATAACCAAGTAGAGCTGGACAAATCCCAATCAAGAACCGATTGGCTGCAACGGCCTTTGGCAACTGAGCAGCTTGATTATGCCGCGGCTGATGTGTTTTATTTGCATCAAATTTACCCGCAGCTGTTGGCCGAGTTAAGCCCTGAGCAGCTAGCTATTGTGTTAGAAGAAACGGCGCTGCAAGTACAAAAGCGTGCCCATCAAGACCCACCACATTGGCTTTATTTGAGTTTTGGTAATGCTTGGCAGTGCAATCGCCAACAGCTGGCGGTATTGCGTGAGTTATTGCAATGGCGCTTACAGCGGGCACAGAAATCTGATATTCCACTGAGCTTTGTGGCTAAAGATCACACCTTGCTTGAGCTGGCACGACGCATGCCAAGCAGTATTCATCATCTACGTGGGGTGACCGACTTATCTCCGGTGACAGTACGCTACGCTGGTGAAGCCCTGCTACAAGCAGTTAGCAAGGGTGCAGATGCTAGTGACCAGCCAGCGAGTTTAGAACGCTTAACGGATATGCGCGGCTATAAAGTGGTGTTCAATGAGTTGAAGAAGCGCGTTAACGAGGTTGCTGCTGAACTGCAGTTACAGCCCAGTTTGGTCGCCTCACGGCGTCAAATTAACGATGTGATTCATTGGTTTTGGCAAGTACCAGCTGCTGCTCAAGCAGAATTAATGACGCCAGACTTGTTAACAGGTTGGCGCGGGGCTAAGCTGAAAGCATTCGCTGAAAAGTTATTATCTCAGCATCACTCATAAATGAAAGAGAGCGCCTGACCATGTTGTGTGCGATTTATCGCAGTCCGCGCCGCGCGGATACCTATTTATATATGCCGCATCCTGCCGACTTTACAAAACTTCCTGAACCTTTGCAGCAAAGTTTCGGTCAACCTATTCATGTGATGACGCTCGCCTTAACTGAATCGCGCTCGTTAGCGCGGTTGAGTGTGGCAGAGTTAAAGCAACACTTAACTGAGCCTGGGTTCTATTTACAACTACCCGAGCCACAGGAAAACCTATTAAAAACATTGAAACCAAAGGAGTCTTTCAATGATTAAAGCATGTTGTTCGGTTGCCGTAGCACTGTTAATGGGGCTAAGCGCTACTGTGGCTCAGGCCAATGAGAACGAAATTAGTGCTGATGGTTTCGCTGCTTATGTGGCCAAACTTAAACAAGAAGCCTTGGCCGATGGTTACGCCCAAAGTACCTTAGACACAGCTTTTGCTGAGGTGAAACTGTACCAACGATCGGTTAAAGCCGATCGTAATCAACCGGAATTCAAACTCACGCTGGATACTTACTTACCGCGAGCTGTCCCTGAGTGGAAAGCCAAAAAGGCAGTAGAGAAATACCAGGAGCACCGCGATTTATTAGAGCAAATTGGCGCTGAATATGGCGTACAACCGCGATTTATCGTGGCGCTGTGGGGCATTGAAACCAATTTTGGTAGCTTTACTGGCGGCCAAGACGTGATTTCAGCACTCACCACCATGGCTTACGAAGGGCGTCGTGAAGCCTTTTTTAAGAAAGAATTATGGCACGCACTCACCATCGTAGAAGAACAGCATATTCCGATTGAACAAATGCGCGGCTCGTGGGCAGGCGCTATGGGACAAACCCAGTTTATGCCAAGTTCATTCATGCAGTACGCAGTGGACTATGATGGCGATGGTCGTAAAGATATCTGGGGCTCGATGGGCGATGTCTTTGCCTCGGCGGCCAACTACCTTAAATCTGTGGGCTGGCGGGATGATGTTACTTGGGGTCGCCAAGTGCAACTACCAGACTCTTTTGATACCAGTTTAGCTTCGTTGAAAACCAAGAAAACTCTAGCTGAATGGCAACAATTGGGCGTGCGTCGAATGGACGGGAGTGATTTACCGCAACGGGACGATATTGAAGCCTCTGTGGTGATCCCTGATGACCAGCAGGGCCGCGTTTATCTCGCATATGCCAACTACGATGCCTTGATGCGTTGGAACCGTTCGCACTATTTTGTGGCAGCGGTGGGTTATTTGTCGGATCGTATTCGGTTTCCGCGGTAATTGGTATGTATCAAGCGGACCAACTTGCTTTACCGCAACCGTCGAAAATCGTGTGTGTGGGCCGCAATTATGCGGCCCATGCAGCTGAGTTAGGTAATGAGGTGCCGGCGGCACCGTTATTGTTTATGAAGCCCCCCTCGAGCATTACCTATTTACCCAAGGTGATGATTCCAACCCAGCAAGGCGAATGCCAACATGAAGTTGAACTCGCGGTGCTGATCGGTCAGCCCTTGACCGCAGCCACCCCAGCCAGCGCACAAACGGCAATTGCCGCCGTAGGGGTGGCGTTAGATTTAACCCTGCGTGAGGTGCAAAGCCAGCTCAAAGCGCAAGGGCAGCCATGGGAACGTGCCAAAGCCTTCGATGGCGCCTGTGTGCTATCTAGTTGGCTCACAAGCGCAGAACTGGCGCTGGATCAACCCTTGCAGTTTGGCCTAGAGGTAAATGGCCAACCGCGGCAACAGGGGGATTCTCGGCTGATGATCTTTCCGATTGCAGAACTCTTAGCTGAAGTGAGTCAGTCTTTTAGCTTAGTCCCTGGCGATGTGGTGTTAACCGGGACTCCTGCTGGGGTGGCCGGGTTAGCGGTTGGTGATGAGTTACAGCTGTGGTTGCAGCCGGCTGATAGTGGCTCTAGCGCGTGGCAATGGCAGGGCCAGGTGGAGGCCGGACGTGGCTAAACCATTTTGGCAAACTACGCCATTAGCTGAGATGACGACCGAGCAGTGGGAGTCACTCTGTGATGGCTGTGGCAAGTGCTGCTTACATAAGCTGGTGGATGATGACACCGATGAGCTCTATTTTACCGATGTCAGTTGCCAACTACTTTGCGCTGAGAGCGGCAGTTGTAAGCAGTATGCGACGCGCTTCGATATCGTTCCTGATTGTGTAGTGATAAGCCAAGACAACTTGCAGCAGTTGTATTATTTACCTAACAGCTGTGCTTATCGCCGCCTTGCCGAAGGGCGTTCGTTGCCAAGTTGGCATCCGTTACGTCATCAAGGTAGTAAAGATGCCATGGTGGCAGCGGGGATAAGCGTGGTGGGCCGAATTATCAATGAACGCGACTTTGCGGCCGAATTAGAAGACCGCATCGTGACTTGGCCGCTGCAAGATACCCCTTGAAAGCTTTTTAACCCTTACCCCTTTTATAGAGCACGCTGCACTAGTAAACGAATCAGCATGACCGCCACGGCTACGATGGCATAACCAGCAAAAATGATTTGCATCCACATCGGCATACTTAAGCCGGCAAATTGCCAGTCAATATCGCCACATAGGCCGGGTGCACCAAAGAGATTAGGCAGCAACTCGTGCAAGGGTAACCAGCTAGGAAAGTTAGGAAAGGCCTCGCAGACAATAAAAAAGGAGTTTTCTGCTTGCTGTAGCTGCACGTGTTCGGCCGCGATAACATAGCCCCAAACTGCCGCCACCAGCCAAGCCAACCAAGCTAAACTGCGCAACAGTAGCTGTTGTGGTCTTAGGAGGCCAACAAAGGCAGCCAAGCCAATGGCGATGATGGCGGTTCGTTGGTAAATACACTTAACGCAAGGTTCAATGCCCAAACCATGTTGGACATAAAGCGCAAAGCTAAGTAAAGCTAAAACGCTCAACAATAATAACAACCACGGCAAACGTTGCGTTGGTAGCTTGGCTAGATGTTTTAACATACTGAGTCTCTTCACAATGATGTACTGCGGGCACCTTACCTTAGCAGCTTAAAATTGTCGATAATAATGATGTACTGACCAGCGCAATCAAGATCTCGGTAAATATTTTCGCAAAACTTGTCCGACCATTGAAAAGGCTGGTAGAATCAGCCCTCACTATGACAAATATCAGCAGTAAGCAGGCACCCGTTATTCAAACTACAGGGCATTTCATGATCATCAAAGCAAAGAGTCCAGCAGGTTTTGCCGAGGAATATATCGTAAAATCTATATGGAACGGGCATTTTGCGCCAGGTACTATTCTTCCCGCAGAACGCGAGCTGTCCGAGTTGATTGGGGTAACCCGCACCACCTTACGTGAAGTTTTGCAGCGGCTGGCCCGTGACGGTTGGTTAACCATTCAACATGGTAAGCCGACGCGGGTGAATAACTTCTGGGAAACTTCAGGCCTTAACATTCTCGAAACCTTAGCTAGGTTAGATGAAGATGGTATGCCTGAATTGGTGGATCAATTGTTGTCTGCACGTACGAATATCAGTGCCATTTACATTCGCCAAGCGGTTCGAAATGCACCAGAACGAGTAGCCGAATTACTAACCGCTGCGGCTACCTTAGAAGATAGTGCCGAAGCCTTCAGTCAATATGATTATCAATTGAATCATGACTTAGCCATGGCCTCTGGCAATCCTATTTATGTGTTGGTACTGAACGGCTTTAAAGGCTTGTATTCACGGATTGGTAATTTTTACTTCTCAAATCCACAAGCTCGGCAATTAGCTCGCAAATACTACGCGGATTTAAAAACCATGGCGGCAGATTCGCGCCGTGACGATGCGGTATTATTAGTACGCGAATACGGTTATCAATCGGGCCGTATCTGGCATAGCATGCGTGGTGAGATCCCTGATAACTTAGTTGAGTAAGTATTGGTTGAGTAAGTACTGGTTGAGTAAGTATTGGTTGAGTAAGTATTGGTTGAGTAAGTACTCATCGTATATAAAAAAACTCCAGTTACTGTAAGCACAGTACTGGAGTTTTTTTATGGGCACCGAGTGCATGCACTCGGGCCATGAGCGAAACCGATTAAGCGAAGTTTTTCGCTACGAAATCCCAGTTCACTAAGTTCCAAAATGCATTTAAGTAGTTTGGACGGGCATTACGGTAATCGATGTAGTAGGCGTGTTCCCACACATCAACAGTTAAAATAGGGGTTACTGAAGCATCGGTTAACGGGGTTTCAGCGTTGCTGGTGTTTACGATAGCAACCGAACCATCCGCCTTTTTAACTAGCCAAGTCCAACCAGAACCGAAGTTGCCAGCTGCTTGGGCACTAAATTCTTCTTTGAACTTAGCGAATGAACCAAACGCCGCATTAATGGCGTCCGCTACCGCACCGGTTGGCTCGCCGCCGCCATTTGGGCTTAAGCAGTGCCAGTAGAAAGTGTGGTTCCACACTTGTGCTGCGTTATTGAACACGCCACCTTTGCTAGACTTGATGATGTCTTCTAGCGATTGGCTTTCTAAGTCAGTACCAGCTACCGCATCATTTAATTTGGTAACATAAGTCTGATGGTGCTTACCGTAGTGGTATTCAATGGTTTCAGCTGAAATGTGTGGCTCTAGTGCATCTTTTGCATAAGGCAATGCTGGTAATTCAAATGCCATGTCGACTCTCCGTTATTATTTGCGTATGGATTTTGAAACATTCTAGTTTCTCATGCCAATGCATTCTAGCATTGAAATAAGATCCTGCAGTCACTATATAGTTAGATTGTGGCATAAAAGTTTATTTCAAGGGGGCTAGCTGGGTTTATTTAACCTAACTACTTACTTTGGGAGTGCTGATAAGGCAGGCTCGATATGCTAAACTAATGGCCATTTTAAAACGCTCTACATCTGAGGTATGCATGGAAACTGTTGAAAAGATCAAACAGCAAATTGCTGAAAACCCTATTCTGTTATACATGAAAGGGTCACCTAAATTACCAAGCTGTGGATTTTCTGCGCAAGCATCGCAAGCATTAATGAGCTGTGGTCAGCCATTTGCTTACGTTGATATTTTGCAAAACCCAGATATTCGTGCAGAATTACCCGCTTACGCTGATTGGCCAACCTTTCCACAATTGTGGATTGAAGGCGAATTAGTGGGTGGTTGTGACATCATTTTGGAAATGTTCCAAAAAGGTGAATTGCAGGCTTTAATTGCAGAAGTTGCTGAGCGCCATCCGGCCCCAGCAGAATAAGTAAACCTAGAAAACGGAGATATAACATGGGTGTATTAGTAGGTCGTAAGGCTCCTAACTTCACTGCTGCAGCGGTATTAGGAAACGGTGAAATTGTTGATAGCTTTAACTTATACGAGCAAATTAAAGGTAAGAAAGCGGTTGTTTTCTTTTACCCATTAGATTTCACCTTCGTATGTCCTTCTGAGTTGATCGCATTTGACCACCGTTTAGAAGAATTCAAAAAACGTGGTGTAGAAGTTATCGGTGTGTCTATCGATTCACAATTCACGCACAACGCATGGCGTAACACCGCTGAAGCAGACGGCGGCATTGGTGCGGTTAAATATCCATTAGTAGCCGACGTTAAGCATTCAATTTGCCGTGCTTACGATGTTGAGCATCCAACTGACGGCGTGGCTTTCCGTGCGTCATTCTTGATCGATGAAGAAGGCGTGGTACGCCATCAAATCGTGAACGACTTGCCATTAGGCCGCAACATCGACGAAATGATTCGTTTGGTTGACGCGTTAAACTTCCACCAGAAACACGGTGACGTGTGCCCAGCTGGTTGGAAAGAAGGCGACGAAGGCATGAAAGCAGACCCTAAAGGGGTAGCAGACTACTTGTCGAAAAACGCTGGCAAACTGTAATAGCCTAAACTTTTAGACTAATTCAAAGAATAAGCCCCAGCTACTGGTTTCAGTGCTGGGGCTTTTTTTGTGGCCTTTTACGGCATGCGGCATGGCGACAAGAGACGTTAGAGCGCTCGTGCGCGAAAGCGCTTCCCTTTGATTTTGTCGTTATTGAGAATGGCCAGTGCCGCTTTCACCTGAGCTTTGCGGACCGTCACAAAAGACCACTGGCTAAGCACTTTGATTTTACCTATCGCGTCTACTTTAAGCTGATTATCTTTGGTGAGGGCGCCAACAATGTCACCTGGGCGCAGTTTATCTTTCTTGCCCCCAGTGATTTGCAGCGTACTCCACAGTGCGGGCAAGCTAAGATTAGCGGCAGCCGCAGCCTGTGCTGGGAGCGCTAACAGCTGAATAGGTTTATCGAGTTGGTCTTCTAGCAGATGCCTTTGATAGTTATCCTGTGCCCCTAGCAGCGTAATAGCTAGGCCAGCACTGCCAGCCCGCCCAGTACGGCCAATGCGATGGGTGTGGGTATCAAGGTCATGGGCCATATGCACGTTAATCACCAAGGGTAATTGATCCACATCCACGCCCCGCGCGGCGACATCCGTTGCAACTAACACGCGGACACTACCATGGAGAAATTGAATCATTGCTTGATCGCGCTGTTTTTGGTCAAGATCACCATTTAAGGCGGTGGCGCTAATGCCTTGGCCGAGCAAGTGGGTCACAATGTTTTGCGTCTCAGCTTTGGTATTACAGAACACCATACAGCTGGGTGGCTGTAATTGGAGCAGAAGATTTGCCACTGCGTTAGCGGCAGTGTCGGTTAACTCATAAAAACGTTGGGTAATAGCCGCTGGTACTGCAACATCTTCAGTCTGAATATATTTGGCCTGTTGGCTTACCTGTTGCGCAAGTTGGGCGATAGTGGCTGGGTAGGTGGCACTAAACAATAACGTTTGGCGCTGGCCCGGTAGCGTCTTCACAATAGCCTTAAGATCATCGATAAAGCCCATTTCTAGCATGCGATCCGCTTCATCCAAGACCAACGTGTGGATGGCTGCTGTGCTGAAAGCTTGCTGCTGCAGCAAATCTAGAATACGCCCTGGCGTACCCACCAGAATGTTTGCACCGTGCTGCAAGGACTCACGCTGGCCTCGCGCTGGCACCCCACCACAAAGTGTCAGTACTTTCACATCGCCGATGGCTTTGGCAAGACTACGAATGACTTCGGCTACTTGTTCGGCCAGCTCACGCGTCGGGCACATCACTAGTGCTTGAGGCGCTTGCTGAGCCGGCACCAGCTTGGTTAACAAGCCTAGCGCAAAGGCTGCGGTTTTTCCGGAGCCGGTTGGAGCCTGTACCACCACATCTTGGCCCGCTAAAATCACCGGCAAACTGCCTGCTTGAACGGGGGTCATGGTGCTGTAGCCAAGCTCGGCCACGCGTTGCAACAAATTGGCTGCTAACGGAAGCTGACTGAATTGGTTGAGAGGAGGTTGGGTGGTTGGCATTGCGTCAGTGCTCATGATAGATGTGCTAACTTATACGTGATGAATAGACGGTTCATAATAGCAGAATTTGGGCTATGCTGGATATCAGAGAAAGTATTTATGGTGAATCTGCAAAACATCAGGAGCGCAAACAATGGATGAATTTATGCAAGCGGCTATCGCTGAAGCAAAACAAGGCTTGGCAGAGGGTGGAGTGCCCATAGGTTCGGTACTGGTGCACCAAGGCAAGATCATCGGTCGTGGCCATAATCGAAGGGTGCAAAGTGGCAGCCCTATTTTGCATGGCGAAATGGATGCCTTAGAAAATGCCGGCAGGCAACCGGCGAAAGTTTATCGGGAATGCACCATTTACACCACCTTATCCCCTTGTTGCATGTGCGCAGGAGCAATTGAGCTCTATGGCATCAAAAAGGTAGTTATTGGTGAAAATCAGACCTTTATGGGCGCTGAACAGCGCTTGCTTGAGGCCGGAATTGAGGTTGAGGTAAGGCAGGATGCTAGCTGTATCGAATTAATGCAAAACTTTATTCAGCAGCATCCGCAGTTATGGCATGAAGACATTGGGGTTTAGTCTTTAGCAGGCTTAACCCAACGCGAGAAATAGAACAACACTAGTGCGGCAATGGCTCCGAGCGTATCGGCCAGCATGTCTTTTTGGGCATCCCAGGGGTCACCTTGTGAGCCCAAAAACTCGATGCCGGCATTGCCGCCTTCAATCACCGCAAATTGCCATTCAATGATCTCGTAGGCGGCGGCTACAGCCATGATTAAAAACAGCCCGAATAACATCGCCGTCACGGGGCGAGCCCATTGCTTACGCAGCAATAACTCAGCCGCCGCATAGGCATAAAAGCCCACACTAAAATGAGCCACCCGGTCGTAATGGTTGCGCTCAAAGGCAAAGGTTTCGGTGACCCAATCAAATGGCACTTTGGCAAAGGTGTAATGCGCACCTATGGTGTGCATGATGAGTAGCACGCTCATCAAAAGGTAGCTGGTATTGCTAAACTGAAAGTGCTTGTAGGTGACGGCCAAGCCGATAAAGATCGCAAAAATAGGTACCATTTCAGCCCACCAAACCCGATTATCAGCAGGCGCTATGGCTGACCAGCAGACGACCACCACAAACAGGCTGGCTAAGAATAATGGAACACGGTGATGGGTGGGCATATGCGTTTCCTTGTTATTGTTTGTGTTAAGTGCCAGCGAGGCTTAGCTGTTGCTTGCGGGTTGCAAGGGCCAGCCACCGAGATCTTGATAGCGATTAACCATATAGCAAAACAGCTCAGCGGTACGTTCAGTATCATACAGGGCAGAATGCGCCTGTTTACTATCAAAGGCAATACCAGCTGCTTGGCATGCTTTGATCAGCACAGTTTGACCTAAAAACACCGCAGCTAAAGCGGCCGTGTCAAAAGTAACAAACGGATGGAACGGATTGCGTTTGAGTTGTGCTCGCTCTGCTGCTGCCATAACAAAGCTATGGTCAAAGGTCGCATTGTGGCCGACTAAAATACAACGTTGACAACCCGCGTCTTTTTGCGCTTTACGAATCGGCTTGAACATGTCTTTGAGAGCTTCGCTCTCTGCTACTGCGCCGCGTAAGGGCGAGTGCGGGTCAATGCCATTAAAATCGATGGCAGCTTGCTCAATGTTGGCACCTTCGAAAGGCTCAACATGATAGTGCAAGGATTTGGCCGGTTGCAGTTGTCCGGCCTGATTGAATTCCAGAATAACCGCGGCAACTTCAAGTAAGGCATCAGTTTTGGCATTAAAACCTGCGGTTTCAACGTCAATAACGACCGGCATGTAGCCGCGAAAGCGCTCTTGCATGGTCACCGCAGCAGCGGGTGCAGTGCTGGCTGGCGTTGGTGTTGGCGTTGGCGTCTGGCTCATAAATCTCCAGGATTGGCTGCGCTACGCTCAATTAACTCAATGGCATAACCGTCCGGATCACGAACAAAAGCAATGATGGTTTTGCCACCTTTAACCGGCCCTGGCTTACGATAAACATCGGCACCAGCTTGCTCTAATTGCTCACAAACTTGATAAATATCGCTAACACCAATAGCAATATGGCCAAAGGCACCGCCGTGTTCGTATTCAGTAACCCCCCAATTGTAGGTTAACTCAAGCACGCTATGGTCAGCTTCATCACCGTAGCCAACAAACGCCAGAGAATACTTGTATTCTTCGTTATCAGCGGTACGTAATAGCTTCATGCCCAATAGTTCGGTATAAAATTGAATGGAGCCTTGCAGGTCGCCAACACGTAGCATGGTGTGCAGTAGTCTCATGTTAAACCTCGTCTGATGTCTTCTGTTTAAATTCGCACAAATCTTCGATTAAGCAACTGCCACATCTTGGTTTACGCGCAATACAGGTGTATCGCCCGTGTAAAATAAACCAGTGATGAGCATCTACTTTAAATTCGGCCGGAATCACTTTTTCTAGTCTATCTTCTACCGCTCGGACGGTTTTGCCTGGCGCAAATTTAGTCCGATTCGCAACCCGAAAAATATGGGTATCGACGGCAATAGTGGGCCAGCCAAACGCTGTATTGAGCACCACGTTAGCGGTTTTGCGTCCAACCCCTGGCAAGGCTTCTAGAGCCTCTCGGTCTTCTGGCACAGCGCCTTGATGTTGATTCACCAAGATAGTACAAGTTTTGATGATGTTCTCAGCCTTGGCATTAAAGAGGCCGATGGTTTTAATGTACTCTTTAACGCCGTCCACGCCCAAGGCTAACATGGCTGCCGGAGTATTGGCTGCGGCAAAGAGTTTACGAGTCGCTTTATTTACCCCAACATCGGTGGCTTGGGCCGATAACAACACAGCAATCAGTAACTCAAAACTCGAGTTGTACTCAAGTTCCGTAGTAGGGTGCGGATTGTGCTCGCGCAAGCGCGTTAAAATAGCAATACGTTTGTCTTTATTCATGATAGTTATTGGGCCGTAACCCGAGCCCGCGTTACTTGTTTTTCTGGTGTTTTGGCGCGTTCGGCTTGGCGCTGATCGAACCAGTTTTTACCCGCAATGATAAAGCCCATCACAATAAAGGCCCCCGGCGGCAGAATCGCCAACAGCAGCGGGTAGTCAAATTGAACCAGTTCGACACGTAGCTCACTGGCCCATGCCCCGAGTAGTAAATCGGCACCATCAAACAGGGTGCCGTTACCAATAATCTCACGAATGGCGCCTAACAACACTAATACTAAAGTGAACCCTAAGCCCATCATCAGGCCATCAAACGCCGATTTTTGCCAGGGGTTCTTGGAGGCATAAGCTTCGGCACGACCAATGATGGCACAATTGGTGACGATCAGCGGAATGAAAATACCCAGCGATTGATACAAGCCATACACATAAGCGTTCATCAATAATTGCATGACGGTAACAAAGGTTGCAATCACCATCACAAACACCGGAATACGAATTTCTTTAGGAACCCAGTCGCGCACTAGTGATACGGTGACGTTAGAACCCACCAACACCAGTAAGGTTGCCAAACCAAGCCCCAACGCATTCGTTACCGTTGAGGTAACTGCGAGTAGAGGGCACAGGCCTAGCAGTTGCACTAAGGCAGGGTTGTTGGTCCACAAGCCCTGTAGGGTTAACTCTTTGTAGGCGTTCATGAGCTTACTCCGGCACAGTTGTTAGGGGCCGCGAACCACTGTTGCTGTTGCTGCTGAAATAACAGGTTGGCACGTTTTACTGCCTGCACTACGGCTCTTGGGGTGATAGTAGCGCCAGTAAATTGATCAAACATACCGCCATCGCGAGTCACCGCCCAGCGGTTGTCATCAGCTCCTTGCACGGTTAAACCGTTGAAACTGGTGATCCAATCATCTTTGCGGATCTCAATTTTATCACCCAAGCCCGGGGTTTCTTGATGGCGTAGGGTACGCACGCCACTCACCTCACCGGCGACGGTGAAGGCTACTAGTAGTTCAATCGCACCACTGTAACCATTCGGTGCGGTCACTTCTACCGCTAAGGCGGTGGCTTGCTGGTTCAGGCTAGCCCGATAAATGCGATGAGAGCCAGGCCCCAGTTCAGCATGGTCAACTAAACTACAGCTCTGGTACAAGTCGTTATCATGCAGCTCAGGTGGAATTAATTGGTTCAGCACTTGCAATAATTCTTGTTCTTGTTGGCGCTTAATGGGCTCCTCGGTAAACTGAGCTGTGGCCACAATGAGCAGGGTTGCAACAATAGCGAACAAGGCTAGAACCATACCATTATGGCGCATACTTTTGCCGATCATGTTCTACCTCCATGGCCATAGGCTAGCGGTTGGCTGTACTTATCAATCACGGGAACGGCCATATTAGCTAGCAACACCGCAAAGGCAACAGCATCAGGGTAGCCCCCCCAAGTGCGAATCACCATCACTAAAGCGCCAATGATGAGGCCGAAAATGAAGCGGCCTTTGTTAGACGTAGCCGCTGTTACCGGATCGGTGGCAATAAAAAAGGCCCCCAACATGGTTGCACCACTCATCAGATGTAGCCAAGGAGAGATGCTTTGATCCGGATAGAACAACCACAACAAAGTAGCCGGCACCGTTAAGCCTAGCAGCACCCCGGCCGGGATATGCCAACTGATAATACGTTGATAAATAAGCACCAAGCCGCCAAGCAAAAAGGCCAGATTGAGGTAGCCCCAGCCAACCCCAGCAAAACTCCCAAAAATAGGTTTTTGCAGCGCTTCTGCGGTGGTGAGTTGATGACTAAGATCGGTGCGTAAGCTATCTAGAGGAGTTGCCATAGTGACTCCATCAATACCGCTACGCAATTGCTCTAAACTGTAGCCTGCTTGGCTATAACCACTGCTGATTAACTGCCACGTATCGGTTAGCGATAACTGTAACTGTGCCAGTTGTTGTGGGATCGGCCAACTGGTCATCTGTACCGGAAAGGACACCAGTAACAGCACATAGCCAGCCATGGCAGGATTAAATAGATTTTGGCCAACGCCGCCATAGACATGCTTCACCACCAAGATGGCAAAGGCGGTGCCAATCACAATGATCCACCAAGGTGCCAAGCTGGGTATGCTAATGGCTAACAACACCGCAGTCACTATGGCGGTATGATCCCGCCAAGCACTTGCTACGGAGCGTCCACGAACACGCATCACGGCAGCTTCACAGATCCATGCCGTGAGTAATGCTAACAACAGTTGTAAGAAAATCCCTAAGCCAAAAAAGTAGCTGTGTACCAAGATGCCAGGAATTACCGCTAGGTAAACCCAACGCATCACTTGCGTGGTGGTACGCCGTTGGTGAGCGTGGGGCGATGCGGCTATTTTAAATGTCATGATGATTCACCTTCGGCAGAGTCGTTGGCCTTGGCGGCAGCAGCGGCTTGTGCGGCTTTGCGAGCTTTGGCCCGAGCAATCGCTGCTTGGACCGCATCTTGCGGGTTATCAGCGCCAGCGGCGACCGCTTCAGCTTGGGCCGCTTTACGTGCTTCAGCAGCTTGCCGATGACGTTCTAATCGTTCTTGTTTTTCGCGTTCAAGGCGCTCTTGGCGCGCTTCAAAGCGTTCGCGTGCAATTTCTGCCTTGGCTTTTTCGCGCGCAATATTGCGGATCTCAGCTTTGGCTTTACGATAGTAATGCACCAACGGAATTTCACTTGGACAGACGTAAGCGCAGGCTCCACATTCAATACAGTCAAACAGGTTCTGTTGCTCGAGGCCATCATAATCTTTGGCTTTGGCCAGCCATTGCAGTTGCTGCGGCAACAGTTGCGCCGGGCACACGTCAGCACAAGCGCCACACCGAATGCAATTCATTTCTTGCTGGGCTGGGGCTAGCTCGGTGGTTGAGGGCAATAACAAGCAGTTGGTGATTTTCACCACCGGCACTTGTAAATTAGCCAAGGCAAAGCCCATCATAGGCCCGCCCATGATCACCCGTTGTGCAGCCTTACCGGTAGTTTCATGAAAGCCCGCATAAGCTAGCAGATCAGCGACAGGGGTACCAAGACGAACCCAGTAGTTACCAGGTTTATCCACTTGTTCGCCGGTGACGGTAACCACCCGTTGTATTAACGGTATGCCCAGTACGATAGCTTGATGAATGGCAAACGCAGTTCCTACGTTGTGCATCAATAAGCCGACATCAATCGGTAGGCCGCGACTGGGAACTTGCCGTCCGGTTAAAATTTCAATCAGTTGCTTCTCGCCGCCCGAGGGGTATTTTACCGGCACTTGGCGTAACGCAATGCTGCTTGCTGTTGCAGCGCGTTCACTGAGTAACTGGGTAAATATCGCAATCGCCTCAGGCTTGTTCTCTTCAATTGCAATCAAGGCTTTGTTGCAACCGCTAACCTGCATTAAGATCTCGGTGCCACTGATGATTTCAGCGGCATGTTCACGCATTAAGCGATCATCAGCAGTAATATAGGGTTCGCATTCCACCCCATTGATAATGAGATATTCAAGCGGACGTTGTAACGCTAATTTTTGTGCACTAGGAAAGCCCGCACCGCCTAAACCTGCAATCCCGGCTGCTTGAATGCGCTCTAACAGCTCAGCCCGACTTAATTGCTGATAATCAGGGCAGGGAGTTGTTGGATACCATGCATCTTGGCCATCGGCAGCAAGGGTAATGGTGAGGTCAGTTAGGCCCGACGGATGAGCGATCGGCTGTTCGTCGATCGCCAGCACTGTACCCGAGGTAGGAGCGTGCACGGGTAAGCCACGTTGTAAGCCCGGTTGGGTGAGTGGTTGGCCAGCACGGACGTAGTCGCCGACAGCAACCATTATTTCACCACTGTTACCACTGTGTTGCTTAACCGGCACCACAAACGTCTTGCTTAACGGCAAGGTTTGGATGGGCGTTTGGTTCGATAGCTGTTTGCGCTCGGGCGGATGAATGCCGCCGTGAAAGCTCCACAACTGACCTGCCTCAATAGCACTGATGTTGATCGCGGACATTATTTAGCTGACTCCACAACAGTCACTGGAATCTGTTCTAGGTTCCATTGCCAATTTTCTGGGCGCACGGGTACCGGCACCATATCAATACAATCTACTGGGCATGGCTCCACGCAAAGATCACAGCCCGTACATTCATGGGCTATAACCGTATGCATTTGCTTGGCGGCGCCTAAAATGGCATCTACCGGACAGGCCTGAATACACTTGGTACAGCCGATACATTCATCTTCACGGATCACCGCAACCTTTTTAACATCCTCGGTACCATGAGCGGCATCAAGAGGTTGTGGTTCTACCCCCATCAACTCAGCTAGTTGCTTAATGGTTGCTTCGCCGCCCGGAGGGCATTTATTGATGGCATCGCCGTTGGCAATGGCTTCGGCATAGGGGCGACAGCCGGGATAGCCGCACTGACCACATTGGGTTTGCGGCAAAATAGCATCAATTTGATCCACAATAGGATCGCTTTCCACTTTAAAGCGTACCGCCGCGAAGCCAAGAATAAGCCCAAACACCAGCGCCAGTACACCTAACACAATGATGGCAGTCAACATACTCATGCGTTGGTCACCAAGCCGCTAAATCCCATAAAGGCTAATGACATCAGACCGGCTGTAATCATCGCCACCGCCGCACCTTTAAACGGCAACGGCACATCGGCCGCAGCTAGGCGTTCGCGCAACGCTGAAAACAAAATAAGGACCAGCGAGAAGCCGAGCGCTGCACCCAAGCCATAGATGATCGACTCGACAAAATTATGTTGTTCATTGATATTTAACAAAGCCACACCAAGCACCGCACAGTTGGTAGTAATTAACGGTAAAAAGATGCCCAGTAAACGGTATAACGTGGGGCTAGTTTTATGTACGACCATTTCAGTGAATTGTACCACTACGGCAATCACTAAAATGAAACTCAATGTTTGCAGCGCCATTAAGTCTAGCGGTGCCAAGATGTATTGGTTAACAAGGTAGCTACATACCGAGGCTAACGTCAGCACAAAGGTGGTCGCAGCCGACATACCAATGGCTGTTTCTAGCTTATTAGACACGCCCATAAAGGGACATAATCCAAGAAATTTAACCAACACGAAATTGTTGACTAGTACTGTTGCAACCAACAGCAGCAAGTAGTCACTCATGAAGATACCTGTTCGCTCTTTATCGATACTGCATATTATCGAATTTTTAGCCGCTATAAACAACCGATCAAATGTAGTGTTATTAGCATTTGTCATCGATTGTTCATCGAGTTGTCACAGAGCTGCCATGGCTACTGGTTAAATTTGCGCCAGTTAACCTGCAGAGGAAGAGCATATGACGGGGTGGATTAAGCAGCTAAACGACTACGATCAGCGCAGTTTTAGTTGGTGTAATCATCGTTACCGCGCCTTAGCTCAACGCAAGTTGGTGCGCTGGATATCGCATTCAGGTGATGGCTATTTGTACGCTGGATTAGCCCTGCTGCTAGCATTATTACAAACCAAATCTCAGTTGCAATACGCATTATGGTTGGGATTTGCGCTAGAAGTACCATTATTTTGCCTGCTCAAGCGTTACTACAAGAGACCCCGTCCATATCAAGCCAAACCTGCGTTAAAAGCGGTGATTATTGCGCACGATCCTTTTAGTTTTCCATCCGGGCATACCACCGCAGCATTTTTAATGGCAGCGCTGTTAACTTGGACCTGGCCAAGTTGGTCGTGGTTGTTTTATGCCTGGGCAGTGGCGGTGGGATCGTCGCGGGTGTTATTAGGAGTGCATTATCCGGGCGACATTTTGGCTGGGATAGGGCTAGGAAGTATGATCGCTATAGGAGTAATAGCATGCGTATCTTAGTAGGAGTACAGGGCACCGGTAACGGTCATTTAAGCCGGTGCGCGGCATTAGCTGAGGCTGCTAGTCAACGCAGCGATATCGAGCTTGATTTTTTAGTATCAGGACGGCCGCAAGCGGCTTTGTTCGATATGGAAGCGTTTGGTGATTGGCAATGGTGCGAAGGCCTCACCTTTGCCGTGCAGCAAGGTCGAGTATCGCTACGAGAAACCATGCGGCGCAATAACTGGGGTAAGTTCTGGCAGGATGTACAGCAGTTGGATCTAGCTCCTTACGATCTCATCGTTAGCGACTACGAACCCATTACCGCCTGGGCTGGTCGTAAACAACAGCGCCGAGTGATTGGTATTGGCCGCCAGTTTGCCTTTTATAAAGCCACGCAAACACTCCCTATTCATGTCGCTCAACGGCAGTTGCTGCGTTGGTTTGCACCGGTAAGTGAGGCGCTGGGCATGCATTGGTTTGAGGATGGCCAGCACACGGTGCCACCTATTATTCACCAACGCGCGCAAGTGACGAATCTGCAGCAACGACATTATTTAGTTTATCTACCGTTTGAGAATTTAGCTGCAATCCATCAGTTGCTGGCGCCCCTCAGCGATTACCGGTTCAGTGTTTTTCATCCCCAAGCCGAGCATCAGCAAGTGGGACATGTGCATTATTTCCCGCCATCCCGGCAGGGGTTTGCGGATTGCTTTGCGAGTGTGGCAGGGGTGATCAGTAACGCCGGCTTTGAAACCAGCTGTGAAGCCTTAGCGATGGGCAAAAAGTTGTTAGTGCGACCGCTCCAAGGGCAGTTTGAACAAGTAGCAAATGCGCGTTGTTTAGACATTGCAGGCCTTGCACAGGTGATGGAAGAACTGAGTACAGAGCAAGTACAACGCTTTATTGAGCAAGACAGTGCGGTTTATTGTAAATGGCCGAATGTGGCAGAAGCGGTGGTTGCTTGGTTAGCTGCAGGCGCTCAAGAGCCGGTGGCTAAACTGAGCAAAAGACTGTGGCAACAAAGCGAATTGCATGATTATTTTCAATTGGTAAAGCGCTATTGAGTTAATTGGGGTAAGCGGGAGTTGCGTGGGGGCTAGGTTATTTGTGGCTCCCCAGGTTGGATTCGAACCAACGACACATGGATTAACAGTCCACCGCTCTAACCAACTGAGCTACTGGGGAATTACAAATAGGTTGCAAGGAAGGTGGTGTTGGCTCCCCAGGTTGGATTCGAACCAACGACACATGGATTAACAGTCCACCGCTCTAACCAACTGAGCTACTGGGGAACACCTCAAGCAACGGATGCGAATGTTAAAGGGGCTTGCAGCGCCTGTCAATACTAAAAAAGTTCGTTTGCACGTTTTGTGCGCAAACTTGATAAAATAGTCCTTGTCAAGAGTGAACAAGGGCAGCGTTTATATCAAAAGATATAGTTGTGATCCGTCCTATGTTATCCACAGATCGGCGCAGCTCTTGATTTCAAAAGGCTAGCGGATCTTATCCACTAAATCTGTGGATAACCTTGTGGGAAAATCTGTGAGTAGCCATGAATGGTGCGCTATACAGGCCGATTTAGAGATTGCTTAAAAATTGACTCTATTTGTATTTTCGCAATAAAAACAAATGCTTACATATATACCCAGAGTTACTTTACAGGCTTTAAGAAAAACTTGAAGAAGCGCTTCTTTCTTGATCTGCCACTGTGTATTTCTTGTCAGCTTTGCTTCAAATATCGCCAATCATAGCTTGACTTTTTGCTTTAATCGCTTGAGTTTTCAAGAAAGCTTGCCGTGGTTAAAATTTAAACAGCTGTTTGATTGTCGTTGTCACCAAAGATTCATAAAAAATCCCGGCTCGGGGCCGGGATTTTAAAGAACCTTGAACTTGTCAGCAGTTTAACCGCGAGCGTAGGCATCAATACGTCGCACCGCTTCTTCTAAAGTTGCCATACTGGTGGCGAAAGAGAAGCGACAATGGCCAGGTGCACCAAAGGCTGAACCAGGTACCAGCGCCACTTTAGCTTGATTCAAGAGTTGTTCGCATAATTCAATATCCGTACTCACCCCTTTTTGTGCCATGAGTTCAGTGATATTGGCAAAGGTATAGAAAGTGCCGTCACCAGCAATGCATTGCATACCAGGAATCGTATTGAGTGCTGCAACTAAATAATCATGGCGTTTCTTAAATTCAGTGACCATGGTGGTAATGCACGTTTGGTCACCTTCTAACGCTGCAAGTGCCGCATATTGGCTAATGCTGGCTGGATTAGATGTGCTCTGTGACTGAATCTTTTTCATTGCCGCAATCAAAGGTTTAGGGCCCGCGGCGTAACCAATCCGCCAGCCGGTCATGGCATAAGCTTTAGACACCCCAGAAAGAATCACAATGCGTTCACGTAAGTCTGGCGCCACCATGGCGATATTGTGAAAAGCCTCTTCTGTCCACAAGATATGTTCGTACATATCATCCGTAGCAATAAGAACCTGCGGGTGCTGGCGCAACACTTCGGCTAGGGCAGTCAATTCAGCTTTGCTATAGGCGGTACCGGTTGGGTTAGATGGACTATTTAAGAACAGTAACCGAGTGGCTGGGGTAATGGCCGCCGCTAATTGTGCCGCGGTGATTTTATAGCGTTGCTCAATACCAGCTTCAATAAAGCGTGGTACCGCACCCACCAATAAGCTCATATCAGGATACGACACCCAGTAAGGTGCCGGGATCAGCACTTCGTCACCTGGGTTAAGCCAAGCACTAAGTAGATTAAAAATACTGTGTTTACCGCCCGCCGAAATCAAAATCTCTGCAGGTTCGTAGCTGAGTCCATTGTCGCGCTGAAATTTGTTAATGACCGCTTGTTTCAGTTGCGGAATACCGTCGACGGCTGTGTATTTGGTATGGCCAGCATCAATCGCGGCCTTGGCAGCATCCTTCACGAATTGGGGCGTATCAAAATCAGGCTCACCAACGCCTAAGCCAATCACATCATGGCCAGCAGCTTTAAGCTCAGCGGCTTTTTGCGAAACTGCTAGGGTAGGAGAAGGTTGAATAGCATTTACACGATCAGAAAGTTGATATTTCACGCTGGTATCCCTTGCTTCAGAGCCGTTAATAAAATATTGAGGGGAAAAAAGATGCTTTACTATATAGATATTGGCTATTTTTGTCCACGCAAGCAAGCTCTGGTCGGGGTAGATTGAGGATGGTAGTAACCAGCAAATTTGGGTACACTAGGAGCCTTTACGATACCCAAGCAATGGCTAAGTCGCAGTCGTAGCGACAGGTCCAAAACTACAGTCCCGCAGTAATAACTAGCAGTAACAACTAAGAGTATCTTCATGAGCCCAGCAGTGTCGGCAAAATCGTTGCTTCATCGGCCTATTCCTAGCACCCTATGGCAGATGACTTGGCCCGTTATTATTGGCGTACTAACGCTGATTAGCTTTAACGTGGTTGATACTTTTTTTGTCGGTATGCTAGGCACGGATCCGCTCGCTGCGGTTAGTTTCACCTTTCCGGTAACTTTTACCGTGGTGAGCTTGAGTATTGGCTTAGGCATTGGTACCTCGGCGGTGATTGCTCGTAAACGTGGTTCGGGGCGCGAGGAGCATGCGCGTTTTGATGGCACTACGGCACTGACCGTCGCTGCTTTATTGGTCGCTGTCTTAGCTCTGATCGGCTGGTTGTTGATGCCAGCCATTTTTGCCCTGCTTGGTGCCCAAGAACGCTTGTTACCCGATATTTATGCCTACATGACACCGTGGTTTATAGGCGCCGTCTGGTTAGTTATCCCGATGGTGGGTAATGCGGTGTTACGCGCGGCTGGCGATACTCGTACGCCCAGCTTGATCATGGCATCAGGTGGCTTACTGAACGCCGTGTTTGATCCTATTCTGATTTTCGGTTGGGGCCCGGTGCCGGCACTAGGAGTGCAAGGTGCGGCGCTTGCGAGTGTGCTGTCCTGGGTTATTGGTAGTGTGCTGGTACTCTGGTATTTGCGCTACAAGCAACTGTTGAGTTTGCGCGCACCTAGTGGCGCCACTTGGCTGCATTCAGCCCGACAAATTTTGAGCATTGGCTTACCCGCAGCGGGTGCGAACATGCTCACCCCTCTGGCTATGGCGGTACTCACTGCCTTGGTGGCCGTTTATGGTGCTGAAGCGGTCGCGGCGTTTGGGGTTGGCTCGCGGCTAGAATCCTTAGCCAGTGTGGTCATTCTGGCACTATCCATGTCGTTACCACCGCTCATTAGCCAAAACTTTGGCGCTCATGCTTTTGACCGGGTCGGTGCCGCTTACAAAGTGGCAGTGCGAGCCGTATTGATCATTCAATTGTTGATGTACGGCTTGTTGATTGCCCTAGCTCCTATGATTGCAGCGGTCTTTACCAATGACCCTGAAGTGGCTGAATTGATTCGTTTATTCATCTACGTGATGCCGCTTGGCTACGGTGCGCAAGGGGTGATTATTTTAACCAACTCAAGTTTAAATGCTCTGCATTTGCCAATGTCAGCGTTGAGCTTAAGTGTGATCCGTTTGTTCGTGATGTTTGTACCCCTGAGCTGGTTGGGCGGACTCTGGTACGACTTACCCGGCTTATTTGTAGGTGGCGTTATTGCTAATATCGTCACTGGCTTCATGGCTTGGTTTTGGTTTCAACGGGCCTTAGCACAAGAACGCGACAAACAGCAGCACGCGGTAACAGGATAAAACATGGTGAAACGTTTCGAATTAACCTCAGACTATCAACCCGCAGGTGACCAACCCAAAGCTATCGAAGCTCTGGTGGATAATCTGGAAGCTGGCCTGGCTCATCAAACGTTACTTGGGGTTACTGGTTCAGGTAAAACCTTTACCATGGCTAACGTTATCGCCAAGGTGCAGCGACCAACGTTGATTTTGGCCCATAACAAAACTTTGGCGGCGCAATTGTATGGCGAGATGAAAGAGTTCTTTCCTAACAATGCCGTTGAGTATTTCGTGTCTTATTACGATTACTATCAGCCCGAAGCTTATGTGCCGACCACGGATACTTTTATTGAGAAAGATGCCTCGATAAACGAGCATATCGAACAAATGCGGCTGTCTGCCACCAAAGCCCTGATGGAGCGCCGCGACGTGGTGCTAGTGGCTTCGGTATCCTGTATTTATGGTTTGGGCGATCCTGAATCCTACATGAAAATGATGCTGCACTTACGCCGTGGCGATATGATCGATCAGCGTGATATTTTGCGGCGCTTGGCGCAACTGCAATACAAACGCAATGATGCGGCCTTCGAGCGTGGCACTTATCGGGTGCGCGGCGAAGTGATAGATATTTTTCCGGCTGAATCTGAACAGTTGGCCATTCGGGTTGAGCTATTCGATGATGAAATCGACCGCATTAGCTTTTTTGAACCCTTAACGGGGCAAGTAACGGAAGCCGACGTGGCGCGAGCTACCGTGTATCCGAAGACCCACTATGTTACCCCGCGCGAAACCATTTTAGCGGCGGTGGAACGCATCAAAGAAGAATTAAAAGAGCGCAAACAGCAACTGTTAGATGCCAATAAATTGGTCGAAGAACAGCGGCTGAGTCAACGTACTCAATACGACATAGAAATGATGCTAGAGCTGGGTTATTGCTCTGGTATCGAAAACTACTCGCGCTATCTATCTGGGCGTGCGCCCGGCGAGCCGCCACCAACCTTGCTGGATTATTTGCCTGATGATGCACTGATGATTATTGATGAATCACACGTGACTGTGTCGCAAATCGGTGCCATGTACAAAGGCGACCGTTCGCGCAAAGAAAACCTCGTGAATTATGGTTTTAGATTGCCATCGGCACTGGATAACCGGCCGTTAAAGTTCGATGAGTTTGAGGCCATTGCGCCACAACTTATTTATGTCTCGGCCACGCCAGGTAAATATGAACTAGAAAAATCAGCCGGTGAAGTGGTAGAGCAGGTGGTACGTCCAACGGGCCTCGTGGATCCGCTCATAGAGATTCGCCCAGTTGCGACTCAAGTGGATGATTTGATGTCAGAAGTTAGAATCCGCGTGGAACGCAATGAGCGCGTGCTAGCCACCACCTTAACCAAGAAGATGGCAGAAGACTTATCGGATTACCTAGATGAACATGGTATTCGTGTTCGCTATCTGCATTCAGATATTGATACTGTGGAGCGTATGGAGATTATTCGCGACCTACGCTTAGGTGAATTTGATGTGCTGGTGGGAATCAACTTGTTACGTGAAGGCTTAGATATGCCTGAAGTAAGCTTAGTGGCGATTCTCGATGCGGATAAAGAAGGCTTTTTGCGCAGTGACCGGTCGTTAATTCAGACCATCGGCCGAGCCGCACGAAACCTCAATGGCCGCGCTATCTTGTATGCGGACAGAATCACAGGTTCGATGCAGCGGGCGATTGACGAAACCGATCGACGCCGGCAAAAACAGCAAGCCTATAACGAAGAACATGGCATCACGCCAAAGGGCTTAAACAAACGCATCACCGATGTGATGGACCTCGGTGGTACGGGTATTCGGGCGCCGCGTAAAGAACAACAGCGGGCTGCAGCTGAGCCACAAGCTAGTTATGATGCGAGCTTGTTCGATCCGAAACTGTTGGTACAGAAAATTGAAGCGGCAGAAAAAGCCATGTATCAAGCGGCTAAAGATCTTGAATTTGAACGAGCGGCAAGCATTAGGGATGAATTAACTCAATTACGTGAACAGCTCAAACGCCTGTAATGAGACGGTCGATATCTTTAATCGGTATTATTAATTAGATAATACCAACCTGATTGCTATTATCTATTCATCAAGCGCTAACCTAAGCGCTCAAACAGATGAGGAGATAGGCATGGCAAAAACAGTATCCTTTGGCGTAATGCACGTAAGTGTGGCCTTTACGCTGGTATGGCTCATGACCGGCGATGTGATGTTGGGTGGGGCAGTGGCAATGATCGAACCTTTAGTGAACACCATTGCTTATTATTTTCATGAAAAATTTTGGTCAAGGCGGCAAGTAGGTGCAACTGCAACTGGGTGATGAGCGCTACATTACGGCAGACGGACAGCTGAAGACACCGTTAAGTTTAACGGTGTTGTTGCTGTTTTTTTTGCGTGGTTACGTGGCTTGGATTTTATCCCTTTCTTTTTTTGAAGACCGCTCGCTCATTCTGCAGTTTTTCTACACCAACACCCACCAGTTTGCGTTGGCTCTAGCGGTAGGGCTGCCTGCGTTGGTGCTCTTTGTGTTAACCACTCAAGTTAAAACCGAGATAGCAGCTTGGGTCAGTAAAGCCTTTCGCTGGGCGCCGCTGTTACTCTGGCTGAGCTGGGTACTGGATGGCATCTTATTACTGAGTTTAATTGGGGCGCGCTGGCCGGCGTTTTCTTGGGTGAAGGCTATGCTATTGTTTGGCTGGCTGATGGGCTGTTGGCTGCTGCTATTTTCGCGGCACTTGAAGCGTTATTTCCAGTTGGTACGCACGGCGCAAGAAGAATAATCACGGCGCCTAAAATCAATGAGCCCATCAGTACAGGTGGCTAACATGCTTATTTAGGTGCTAATTTATTACTAATGATTGAAGTATTCTAGATTAGAGTTTTGCAGAGCTGCAAAAAAATGGTGGATGGTACTGGGTTCGAACCAGTGACCCCCGCCTTGTAAGGGCGGTGCTCTCCCAGCTGAGCTAACCATCCACAGGGAGACAGAGAAAATGAAGAATTGGTGGATGGTACTGGGTTCGAACCAGTGACCCCCGCCTTGTAAGGGCGGTGCTCTCCCAGCTGAGCTAACCATCCTTTTCTCTGCGTTGCGGGGCGTATTATAGGGGGCTGTGCGATACTGTCAACAAGAAATATGAAATGTTTTGTTCGACTGCTGGCTTTTTCGTCAGTTTGCACAAGTTTACAGCGAATCAGCTTGTGTATGGTGCGTAGCTAGGTTGTTCTTGCTAAACTACAGCCCTTATTGCTCGTTCAAAACGCCATAGTTAGCGGAGATTTAATTGCTTATGACAGTTGTCACTCGATTTGCCCCCAGCCCAACTGGATTCTTACACGTAGGTGGTGCCCGTACCGCACTTTATTCATGGCTCGTAGCTAAAGCTGCTGGCGGTAAGTTTGTGCTGCGTATTGAAGATACGGATCGCGAACGTTCAACCCAACCTGCGATTGATGCCATTTTAGAGGGGATGGAGTGGCTTGGCTTAACTTGGGATGAAGGTCCTTATTATCAAACCAAGCGATTTGATCGTTATGAGCATTACATTGCGCAGTTATTAGCAGAAGATAAAGCTTATAAGTGCTATTGCTCGACTGAACGTTTAGAGCAGATGCGTGAAGAGCAAATGGCGAACGGTGAAAAGCCTCGCTACGATGGCCATTGTCGCGATAACCCAGCCGCTGGTGGTGATTCTTTCGTGATCCGCTTCCGCAACCCACAAACGGGTAGCGTTAAGTTTCATGATCACATTCGCGGTCCGATTGAGTTTGCCAACAGTGAACTTGATGATTTGATCATTGCGCGCAGTGACGGTACCCCCACCTACAACTTCTGTGTGGTGATTGATGACTGGGAAATGCAGATCACGCACGTGGTACGCGGTGAAGACCATATCAACAATACCCCACGCCAAATTAATATCCTGCAAGCACTCGGGGCGCCGATTCCTGAGTATGCCCATGTATCCATGATTTTAGGTGATGATGGCAAAAAGCTGTCTAAACGTCACGGCGCCGTGAGCGTCATGCAATATCGCGATGACGGTTATTTACCTGAAGCTGTGTTGAATTACTTGGTTCGTCTGGGCTGGTCGCACGGCGATCAAGAAATCTTTAGTGTGGCGGAGATGACTGAACTGTTTCGTTTAGACGACGTGAACAAAGCCGCCTCAGCTTTCAATACTGAAAAATTAAATTGGTTAAATCAGCACTACATGAAATCGCTGCCGGTAGAGCGGGTTGTTCCTTATTTGCAATGGCACTTTACTGATCAAGCCATTGATGTGAGCAAAGGCCCAGCCTTAGAGCAGTTGTTGCCAGTTATGGCGGACCGGGTTAAAACCCTGAAAGAGCTCGCGGCCCAAAGCCGGTATTTTTATGAAGAGTACGAGGCTTTTGATGAGGCTGCAGCGAAAAAACATTTACGCCCGGTGGCACGTGAAGCTCTAGAAGCGGTGCAAGATAGACTAGCAAGTTTAACTGAGTGGAACCCAGCAAGCATTCAGCAGGCGATTCAACAAACCGCCGATGATTTGCAAGTTGGTATGGGTAAAGTAGGCATGCCACTGCGGGTGGCAGTGACTGGCTCAGGTAACTCGCCGTCGCTGGATGTGACTCTGGCCATGTTAAGCCAAACCCAAGTGGTAGGACGTATCGCTCGAGCAATTTCGTATATTATGGAGCGCGAACAAGCGCAATAAAGAAGAAAGGGCGCCAGGCGGCGCCTTTTTTTCACCAAATATAAGGATACTTTTATGCTTAAGATTCGTCAGCTGCTGGCTAACAATGCCGCTTGGGCTGAACGCATGTTAAAAGCTAACCCGGACTTTTTTAACCAACTCGTGGCCCAGCAATCGCCAGAATACCTCTGGATAGGCTGTTCGGACAGCCGAGTGCCGGCTAATCAGGTGGTAGGGATGGCGCCGGGTGAATTATTTGTGCACCGTAACGTGGCTAATCAGGTGATTCAAACGGATTTTAACTGCTTATCGGTGGTGCAATATGCCGTTGAAACCTTACAAGTAAAGCATATTTTAGTGGTGGGTCACTACGGCTGTGGCGGGGTTAAAGCTGCCACCGAAAGTTGTAGCCATGGTTTGGTTGATCATTGGTTGTTTGGTATCAAGGATATTTACCGCGAATATCATCAGGAGCTTGAAGCCATCGGTGATAGCCGGGCGCGGTTAGACCGTCTGTGTGAGCTGAACGTGATCGAGCAGGTTCGCAATCTTGCTAAAACCACCATCATTCAACAAGCTTGGGATAGAGGCCAAGAGCTAGCTATTCATGGCTGGGTGTATAGTATTGAAGATGGTTTAGTGCGAGATATGGAAGTTACGGTCCGCGACCGAGCATCGTTAGAGCGTATTTATCATTTTAATGAGTAACTATTAGCGAAGAACTATTAACCAAGAGGCTAGAAGTTCAGGGAGTTGTGTATGGCTGAGTCCAAAGCAGTACTAGCAGCATCAGCAGCAATAAACAGAGGGCATAGCTTTGCCGAAGAGCTGCGTCGTCATTTGCAAGCCGTACAAGCCGCGAAGCAACAGGATCTCGCCAAGTTAACGGCAACCTCGCCAAGCACCGCAGAGCAAGAACCCGTCATGCAGCAGTTAGGTGATGAACTTGAACAGCTAGGGTATTGGCTGACTGCGCGTTTTACTGAGCTGGTGCGTTTGCTTGAGATCTCCGCTGAATTAAATAAGGCACTGATACTTGAAGATATTTTGGCGCGCATCTATACCTTCTTCAAAGATGTTATTCCCTACGACCGCATTGGTTGTGCGCTGATTGAGGATGATGGTGAGCACGTTACGGCCTATTGGGCTAAATTCACCTACGAGAATACGCCGCAGATTACCCCAGGCTATTCAGCACCTTTAGCTGGTTCTAGTTTGCAAACCATTATCGATACGGGCAAGCCACGTATTATCAATGACTTAGAAGCGTACTTGGCCGAGCACCCAGAATCAGAATCTACCCGCAAAATCGTCGCCGAGGGCATTCGCTCCAGTTTAACTTGTCCGCTCATCGCCGATGGCCGGCCGGTGGGTTTCCTGTTTTTCTCGAGCACCGAAGCCTACACCTACGATGGTTTGCATCAAGATGTTTTCTTGTACTTGGCTAACCAAGTGGCGCATTTAATAGAAAAAAGTCGCTTGTACCAGCAAATCATGGATCTTAATAAACGCTTAGTGGCTGCTAATCAGCAGTTACAAGATAAGTCCGCACGAGATGCCTTAACCGGAATCTATAATCGTGGAGCCATCATGGAATTCATGCAGCAGCAACTTGGCCAAAGTTCGCGAGGCTCACTGGCTATTTTGATGCTGGATATCGATTTCTTTAAGAAAGTTAATGATACCTACGGCCATTTAGCGGGTGACTTAGTGCTGCGTACCGTGGCTAACACCATTGCCCAATGTATTCGTCCTAACGATCGTATCGGCCGTTATGGCGGCGAAGAATTTGTTGCTGTGCTTACGGATATCACCGAGGCGCAAGCCGCGCACATAGCTGAACGCATTCGTAGTAAGGTCGCTGCGCTCGAGATCCACGCGGATGAGCAACTGATTAAGGTGACTATCAGTAGCGGTGGGGTATGGTTAGCGCCGATCACCAACATGCAACTGAGTGCGGCTTTAGATACCGCAGATAAACGTTTGTACGCGGCCAAGCGAGCAGGGCGTGATCAGGTGTGTTTTAGTTAATATTGCTGGTGAATTGCGCGAACTGGCTTATTTTTCAGCAAACAATTCGCTTTTCTAAAAAAAAGGTTGACGCTGGTGCGCAAATTACCCTAGAATTCGCCCCGCTGTCAGGGTACTACAGCAAGCCACAAAATGTGGGGCTATAGCTCAGCTGGGAGAGCGCTTGCATGGCATGCAAGAGGTCAGCGGTTCGATCCCGCTTAGCTCCACCAACTTTTGTGTTAAGCTTAGTACAAGTGAAAACCTGATAGAGATTTGTTCTGGTGCGTCCCCTTCGTCTAGAGGCCTAGGACACCGCCCTTTCACGGCGGTAACAGGGGTTCGAATCCCCTAGGGGACGCCAATAACAGAATAAATCAGCTGCATTAGAACAGCGTCCCCTTCGTCTAGAGGCCTAGGACACCGCCCTTTCACGGCGGTAACAGGGGTTCGAATCCCCTAGGGGACGCCAATTCTAACGTAGCAAGCAAGTCCGGGGTCCCCTTCGTCTAGAGGCCTAGGACACCGCCCTTTCACGGCGGTAACAGGGGTTCGAATCCCCTAGGGGACGCCATTTGTTTTACCTTTCCTAATGTTTTATTCCTTACCCTCAGTCTTAGCTATCGTCACTTGCTCTAACAAAGCTAGCAAATGCGGTTCCATAATATCTGCAATCATCGGCTGTGCCGCACGGTTAGGGTGAATGCCATCGCCTTGCATCAGACTATCGTCACCAATAATTTGCTCCATAAAAAACGGCACTAAGGTTATTTGGTGCTGCTCAGCTAGCTGTGGAAAAACCTCAGCAAACATCTCGCTGTAACGTGGGCCATAATTAGGTGGTATCCGCACTTGGCTTAAGGCCACCACAATATCCTGCTGCTGCAGGCGTGCAATAATCTGGGTTAAATTGTCACTAATTGTGTTTGGGGTAAAGCCACGCAGGCCATCGTTACCGCCTAATTCAACAAACACCACCGTAGGCTGATGCCGCTCAATAACGCCATCCAAACGATTCAGCGCACCTTGGGTGGTATCCCCGCTAATACTGGCGTTGACTAGGGTGATCTGAGGCTGCGATTGCTGCCAGCGCTGCTGTAAAATGCCCACCCAAGATTCACTTTGCGCCATCCCATAGCCGGCACTTAAACTGTCCCCTAAAACCACAAGTGAGACATTTGCCGAAACTGGACGTATAACAATAAATAATGCGAGTATTAGTACAAATTTTATAAGGAAGTTTTTCATAGATGCTTATTCAAACCACTCAATTAGAAAAAGAAGTCACCACCAGTGACGGTATTTTACACATTTTGCAGCCAATTAACTTAGAAATTGCCGCAGGTGAGACCGTTGCTATTGTGGGTGCGTCCGGCTCCGGTAAATCCACCTTGCTATCTTTGCTCGCGGGTTTAGACCTCGCAAGTAAGGGCGATGTTCTTATAGATAACGTAAAATTGAGCGATTTGGATGAAGAGCAGCGGGCAAAACTGCGGGCCGACAAGGTTGGCTTTATCTTTCAATCGTTTCTATTGATCCCAAGCCTAACCGCTTTAGAGAACGTGATGTTGCCAGCAGAACTAGCGGGAGCTAAGAATGCCCAGCAGCAAGCGCAAGAGCTGCTACGTAAAGTAGGCTTAGCCGATCGCCTCAATCATTATCCTAACCAATTATCTGGTGGTGAACAGCAACGGGTCGCCATTGCGCGCGCGTTTGTGGGAACACCGAAAATACTTTTTGCCGACGAGCCAACCGGCAACCTAGATAGTGTGACCGGGCAAAAAGTAGAAGATCTGTTGTTTGAAATGAATCAAGAGTCAGGCACCACGTTGGTGATGGTCACTCATGATAATGAGTTAGCCCAACGCTGCCAGCGAGTGTTGACCATGACGGCCGGTAGCCTAGTGCAAACCAAACCAGCAGCAACGCAGCAAGAGGGTGCGACTGATGTGGCATAAAATCAGCTGGCGACTGTTAAAGCAAGAGCTTAAGCGCGGTGAGCTGACCATCATGGCAGCTGCGATTGTGCTGTCGGTAACGGCGGTGTTGGCACTGTCGGTGTTTACTGAGCGCTTGCAAGCCGGATTAATGGCCCGTAGCGCAGAGTTTTTAGCGGCCGATCGGGTGTTAAGTTCACGCCGCGATATCCCACAAGAATGGATCACCAAAGCCGAGCAAGAGGGCTTACAGACCGCTGAACGAGTGGTCTTTAACTCGATGGCTTTTGCCGGTGAGCAACTGGCCTTGGTGGATATCAAAGCGGTTGGTGATGGCTATCCCTTGCGGGGCGAATTGCGCGTGGCTGAGCAACCGTATGGTGCTGAACAAGTGGCTCAAGGGTTGCCACAGAGTGGCGAAGCTTGGGTAGCCGCAGCGCTGTTTCAAGAACTTGAGCTGGCGATTGGCGATACCATTGAGGTGGGCCGCAGCCAGTTTGTAGTGAGCAAAGTATTAACCTACGAGCCAGATGTCGGTTTTTCGGTGTTTACTGATAGCCCTAATGTGCTAATTCGTTATCAAGATCTGGCCGCAACTGAGCTTATTCAACCGGGCTCACGGGTGCGCTACAACCAGCTGTTTGCTGGTACCTTAGAGCAGCTAGAGCAATACGAAGCTTGGCTAACCCCACAGCTGAACGAAGACACCCATAACTGGCGTAGCATTGAAGATGGTGATTCGCCTTTGGCGCGCAGTCTGCAGCGGGCCGAGCGGTTTATGCTGTTGGCTAGTTTACTGGGCGTGGTCTTAGCAGCAACAGCGGTTGCCGTTGCTGCACAGCGTTATTGTCAACGTAACTACGACGTGGTGGCTATCTTCAAAACGCTAGGGGCGAATAAGCGCATCATTCAGCGTATTTTTGTGCTGCACTTGCTGCTCCTGACTTTCATCAGTATCACCCTTGGCTTGTTGTTAGGCTGGCTGATCCAAAGCCAAGTCATTTATTGGGTGAGTCAGCAACTGGGCACAGCATTACCGCAATCGGGTTGGCAGCCGTTTGCCCTAGCTGCGGCCACCGGCCTCGTTAGTGCCGTGATGTTTACCCTGTATCCGCTATTGCGCTTGATTAGCATCCCGCCGTTACGAGTGCTAAATCGTGACCTTACTGGCAACAATGCCGGGCGCTGGCTGCATTGGTTAGCTTCAGGGGGCACCATTTATGCGCTCTTGTTGATTTACAGCCAACAATGGCTGCTCTCGAGTGCGCTCTTTGTTGGTGGTGCCGTAGCCGCGATTATTCTACTCACCGTAAGCCGCTTGTTTATTCGGGTAAGCCGGCAAGCGGGGATGCAAGCGGGTAGTTCTTGGCGCCTAGCAATGGCAGGGTTACAGCGGCGAGCTCAAGCAAACAGCGTACAAATGCTGAGTTTTTCGACCGCCATCATGTTGTTGTTATTGGTGTTAGCCTTGCGAAACGAGCTGCTAGCCGATTGGCAAGCACAGCTGCCAGACGATGCCCCTAATTACTTTGTGATCAACGTGGCCCGTGACGACGTGCAAAACCTACAACAGCGATTTGTTGAGCGAGAGATCGTTGCCAACGACATGTATCCGATTGTGCCGGGCCGGATGACGGCAGTAAATGGGGTACCGGTACGCGATGAAGTTACCAAAGAAGAAGATGGCGATGCGGCTGATACTGCGACCAATAATGCAGAACAACGCGAGGGCTTTGGCCGCGAGTTACAGCTCACATGGCGTGACACGTTGCCACCTAATAATACTTTGGTTGCGGGGCAATGGTGGGGTGACGATGCGCAGCCGCAGGTTTCGATCGAAACTGGCGTCGCCGACAGAATGAACCTGCAAGTTGGCGATGAGCTGGAATTTAACATTGGTGGTAGCGTCTTTACCGTGCCGGTCACCAGCATTCGTGAGGTTAACTGGGGCAGTTTGCAACCCAATTTCTTTATGATCTTTAACACTGCTACTTTGACGGACTTTCCTGCAACCTTTATCTCGAGTTTTTATCTGGAGCCTGAGCGTAAGTCAGAATTGTATGAGTTGTTTAGACCTTTCCCGCAAGTCTCACTCATTGACCTAGATGCCATCATTGGCCAATTGCGCGAAGTGATTGACCAAGTGAGTCTAGCTATCGCCTTTGTTTTGGTGGTGGTGATTATTGCTGGGATTTTAGTGCTGTTAGCGCAGGTACAGGCAAGTTTAGAAGAGCGCGAGAAAGAGCTGGTGATTCTGCGCACCTTGGGGGCGTCTGCGAAGTTATTGCGGCAAAGCGTCACCTACGAGTTTGTTATCCTTGGGGCGATTAGTGGGCTAATAGCGACGCTGGCGATGGAGCTCGCACTGTGGATACTGCAAACGCAGGTGTTCGATATGCAAGCCAGTATTCATTGGCGCTTCTGGTTGATTGGTCCCGTTGCCGGTGCCGTGGTCGTTGGATTAATGGGGCGTTTAGCCTGTGGCCGACTGATTAAACGCAATACGGCCCAGTTAATCCGTCGCTTAGCCTAAGCTATGAGCGGTTAACGCAGCTTGGATGGGCTCGCCAAATAGACGTGGCCACAACGCTTGTTGTGGCTGCTGAAAAATAGCGAAGTGGCCCAAGCGCTCCACCTCAAATTGGTGAGGGTGGTAGAGAATGCGTTGTTGCGGTGCTTGCCGATAAAAATCGTGCAAATGGTTCACTCGGCTGGGGGCTATCATTTCATCATCGCTAACGGCTAGCGATGTGATAGGAGTGCTGACGTTAGCGTAACTCTGATACAGATTTTCAGCCCCCACCAAGTAATCAGGATGCAAACACCAGCGCCGCCATTGCTGCATGGCAGCGGCTGGAACATCACCAATGATGCCTAATTTTCGGCCCGGGAAATACCCCACCAGTGGCACTGCTAGTGGCGTCACTAAACCCCACAGCAGCATGGATTTCCATTTAAAACTGCCGCTCATTGCGCGCCAGTAGCCGCTACCGGTATTGACGCTGATCATATGATGAATCAGCTGGTGATTAGGGATCATGCCAAATAACTGGCCACTGATGCTGTGCCCCAACCAAAGCTTAGGGTAAGTCGAGAATTCACTGTCGAGATAGCGCACTACGGCTGCGGCATCAAGTTCCGCCCATTCTGAAATGCTACTGTGCAACTGCTGCAGTGGCTGCGGGGTAGAAGCACCAATGCCGAAGTAATCAAAACTCAGCACATGGTAGCCTTGCGCAGCTAACCAAGTACAAAACGGCTGGTAGAACCTTTGTGGTACCGCCATCGCCGGGGCCATCACAATAACCGCCTGTGCCGCCGTGCTACTTGGATACCAGTGCGCTTGGATAAAGCGATTGGGCGCAGCTTGCAGTTGCAGCGGCTGCGCAGCTATGGATGCCATTAGGGCAGTACTTTCAGATAAGGTTTGACGGTTACCTGCTGGTACACGCCGGCGGCAACATAAGGATCAGCCTGCGCCCAAGCTTCGGCAGCAGCTAAATCATCAAATTCAGCGACCACCATAGAGCCGGTAAAACCAGCCTCACCTGGGTCAGCACTAGCAATTGCCGGGCAGGGCCCAGCCACTAACAGACGGCCCTCTTGTTGTAATTGATGCAACCGTTCTAAATGCGCTGGGCGTGTGGCTTTGCGCGCTGCCAGCGAGTTTGGCTTATCTTCAGCCCAAATAACAAACCACATTAGTCAATTTCCTTAGTGTCTTTTTCTCGGTCAGTATGATGTTTAAACATGTAAGCGCCAGAGCCAATACTAAACACCAGGGTAGCGCCCAAAATGCCAAATACCTTAAAGTTAACCCATGCATCTAAGCTCATGGTTTCAATAATATAAAGATTAATCACAGCTAAGCTTAAACTAAAGACAACCCAAGCATAAGTTAATCGTATCCAAGCAAAATGCGGCAATTGAATTTCGCTACCGAGCATGGCCTGTAACGGACTGCGTTTGTTCCACCAAGTACCAATCAGTAAAAACAGGGCAATAGCAATATAAATCACGGTGACTTTGATCTTTACAAACCAGTCATCGTTTAAGAATAAAGTAACACCACCAAACAATAACACCGCCCACATCACAATCCAGTGACGGGTGGTTACCGGTTCGCGTAGCAATTTCATGATCACCACTTGGAGTAGGGTGGCTACCATGAGCGCGGCAGTTGCAAGAAAAATGTCGCCCAATAAGTAAGCGATGAAAAAAATAACAATGGGCAGGTATTCAAGTACTAACAACATGGGTGATTTCCAACGAGACAATTAGCTGAAGTGTGCCAGAAAAGTTTGGTAAGCACCAGATTCTGTCGCTACACTTGAGACCAGTTGCAGTTTGGTTACGTGCTGGGATACCAGAGCAATAACAGTAAGATAACCTAGGGTGAGTAACACGATGATGAAAATTCTAATCACTGGCGGTACCGGCTTAATTGGTTCTGCGCTGATTCCGCAGCTTACAGAAAAGTATCATGTCACCCTGTTAACGCGGCAGCCGCAGCGTGCCATCGAGCGGTTTGGTAAGCAAGTACAGGCCTTAAAAAGCTTGGCTGAAGTGAGCGACATCAGCGATTTCTATGCTGTCATTAACTTACAAGGCGAAGGCATTGCCGATAAGCGCTGGACCGCCAAACAGAAACTACGCCTAGAGCAAAGTCGTTGGGCTGTTACGCGGCAATTATCGGAGCGGATGTTAGCCGCAGCTAATCCGCCGCAAGTATTTATCAGCGGCTCGGCCATTGGCTATTATGGTGCGCAGGGGCGTACCCCCGTCACCGAAGCAACTAAGGTGCAAGCAGATGATTTTGCGCATCATCTTTGTGCCGAGTGGGAGCAACTGGCGTTAGCGGCGGACTCAGATAAAACGCGCGTCTGTGTGCTGCGTACGGGCGTCGTGCTGGCCCCCGCCGGTGGTGCCTTACGGAAAATGTTGCCGCCTTATTTGTTAGGCTTGGGCGGTCCTCTTGGCCACGGCCAACAAGGCTTTTCTTGGATTCATCTTGATGACATGGTGGGCATTATTTTGCATCTACTGGAAACTGCCGACTGTCGTGGCATCTATAACGCCACTGCGCCAACTCCAGTAAGCCAACAAGAGTTTAGTGCTGCGATAGCCAAAACCTTGCGTAAATCACATTTTATGCGGGTGCCAAGCTGGGTACTGAAACTCGCCTTAGGTGAGCTGTCGGAGATGTTATTAACCGGCCAGTTCGTGCTGCCTGAGCGCCTGCAACAGGCCGGTTATCAGTTTCGGTATACGACGGTCGAGCCAGCCCTTAAGGCTTGTTTGTTGCCGCCTTCATCTGACGACTAAAGTCGCGTAACTGGGTGAGCATCAGCTCAGAATCAGCCAGGTTTTGTTCGATGATTTGCACCACGGCGGAGCCGCTAATGGCACCGGCAGCACCTGCAGCTAACGCCGCTTGCACATGCTCGGGTTTAGCAATCCCAAAGCCCAGTAACGGTGGTGCACTGTGGGCTTGCTGCAGGGCCTCGATGACTGCCGTGGTAGGGGTTTGCATGGAGGTTTCAGCCCCAGTAACACCGGCTCTGCTGAGTAAATACACGTAGCCTTCGCTAAGCGCAGCAATGCGTTGTAGCTGGGTGGCGGTGCCATCTGGCGGAGCAATAAAAATAGGCGCGATGCCATAGTGTTTAGCTACCGCAGCAAACCGCTCGCCTTCACGGCTTGGCACATCAGCAATCAACACCGAATCTACGCCTGCGTCAGCACAGCGCTGATAAAAGCTAGCTGCACCGTTGCTTTCTACGAGGTTGGCGTACACCAACAATCCTATTGGTAAGTTAGGGTACAGCGCCCGTATTTTTGCCAATAGCGCAAAACACTGTTGCACGCTAACGTTGCTTTGCAGGGCGCGGATATTAGCACGCTGAATGGTGGGGCCATCAGCGACTGGGTCGGAGAAAGGGAGCCCTAACTCAAGGGCATCGGCACCCCCTTCTACGAGGGCCTGGATCAGTGCAAAAGATTGCTCAAGGTTAGGATCGCCGAGGGTCACAAAGGGCACAAAAGCACCTTGCTGGCGCTCAGCTAAATCAGCAAACATGGCTTGATAGCGACTCATGATTATTCTCCTTGAGCGGTAGCTGCAAAAATGCGACGAACGTGATCGATGTCTTTATCACCGCGGCCTGAAAGGTTAATCAGTAATAGTTCTGGAGCATCGGGCTCAGCTGCACGTTTCAATGCATAGGCGAGCGCATGGGCTGACTCTAGTGCAGGAATAATTCCTTCTTTTTCTGCCAGCAACTTAAAGGCTTCCAGCGCTTCATCGTCGGTTACCGATTCATACCGCGCCCGGCCAATACTTTTCAGGTAAGCATGTTGTGGGCCTACGCCAGGATAATCAAGCCCAGCCGAGACCGAATAACTTTCTTCGATTTGGCCTTCGTCGGTTTGCATAATAAAGCTGCGACAACCGTGCAAGATGCCGGGCGCTCCGGCAGCTAAAGTGGCACCATGATGATGAGTATCAATTCCTTTGCCGGCTGGTTCGACTCCTACTAGGGCCACGCCCGGTTCATCAATAAACTCAGCGAACATGCCGATAGCGTTAGAGCCACCGCCCACACAGGCGATAACTTCATCGGGTAAGCGGCCGGCTTGGGCAATCATTTGTGCTTTGGCTTCGGCGCCAATCATGCGATGAAACTCACGCACAATGGTTGGGAACGGGTGCGGGCCAGCGGCGGTGCCTAAAAGGTAGTGGGTAGTTTGGTAACTGGCCGTCCAGTCGCGCATAGCTTCGTTTACGGCGTCTTTGAGGGTGCCACTACCGCTATCTACAGCCACTACTTTGGCGCCCATCAGTTCCATTCTGAACACATTAGGCTGCTGCCGAGCTACGTCTTTAGCACCCATGTAAATAATACATTCTAGCCCTAACAGAGCGCAGGCGAGGGCGGTGGCGGTACCATGTTGGCCGGCGCCGGTTTCGGCAATAATACGAGTTTTGCCCATGCGCTTGGCGAGCAGAGCTTGGCCAAGTACTTGGTTGGTTTTATGGGCGCCGCCATGCAATAGGTCTTCTCGTTTTAAATAGATTTTGCAGCCATTAGGCGATGTTAGCGGCAGATTGCGGCACAAAGATAAAGGCGTAGGACGACCCAAGTAGTTCTTGAGGAGGTCACTAAATTCCGCTTGAAAAGCCGGATCTTGTTGTGCTTCTAAAAAGGCTTGCTCTAGCTGATCTAACGCCGGCAATAAAATCTCGGGGACAAATTGCCCCCCAAAATCACCAAAATAAGGCGACAAAGTTTCCGCTGAGGTACGACTAGTCATGAGTGACTCCTTGCTGAATACGACCATAACCCCGTAATTGGGTCATGACTTGATTAATAAGGGCAGGGTCTTTGTGTGCTTTATAGAGTTCAACCCCAGAGTTAATATCACAGCGCGCTAGCCCAGTGGCTAAGGCAGCGCTTACATTGCTTGCGTTCAGCCCCCCAGCTATCATGCACTGCTGGCGCTGAGCCGGTGTTAAGTGAGCTAATAACGACCAATCAAAAGGTTCGCCGCTACCACCGTATCTGTTATCCAGTAAAAACGTATCTACTTCTAAATCAGGCAGTAACAAGGGCTCGTCCACCGCAACTGCCTTCCAGATCTGCACGTTGCGCGGAATCGCCTTACGTAATTGGCTAATGTAATCGAAGTCTTCTTGGCCATGCAGCTGAACTGCATGTAAGTTCAGCTGCTGGGTAAGCTCAGCCACCTCGTGCAGCGGTTGGTCGGCAAATACGCCCACGTAGGCAAGCAATGGAGCTGCTGCAATCACGGCTTGCGCCTGAGCTAAATCAACACAACGAGGCGAGTGCTTCACGAAGATCAAGCCACCAAATGCGGCTCCAGCGGCATGGGCACAGAGGCTATCTTCGGGGCGCTGCAAACCACAGATTTTGTGTTCGCCATAAACTAATTCACGGCAAGCTTGGTCGACATTCGCTTGCGCCGCCAATGCACTGCCCACTAAGAAGCCATCCACCACACCAGCTGCTGCTCGCACTTGTTGATTCGTATGATAACCAGACTCGGCGACCACCAATACGCCTGGAGGAATCTGCTGGCTCAGTTCCAAACTGGTGTCAGTATCAATCTTTAAGGTGTGCAAATCACGGTTATTGATCCCAATAATCTTCGCTTTTAAGTTAATTGCCCGCGTTAATTCAGCTTGGTTGGCGACCTCGGTGAGCACATCCAGCTGATATGTGGCGGCCAGCTCAGCCAAAACTTGGTACTGCTGATCGTCTAAAATCGACAGCATCAACAAAATCGCATCAGCACCAAAATATCGGGCTAGCAACACTTGCAAAGGATCAATAATGAAATCTTTGCATAGTACGGGTTTATCAACGGCTTGGCTGACCGCGGCCAAATAAGCATAACTACCTTGAAAATAGTTCGGCTCAGTTAACACCGAGATAGCGTCCGCATAACGAGCGTAAGTTTGGGCCAAGCTGACCGGATTAAAATCAGGTCGAATCAACCCCTTGCTGGGCGATGCGCGCTTACATTCTAAAATAAAACTGGCTCGCGGTTGCGCTAAAGCGGCAGCCAAACTGCGGCTACTGGGCTGCAATTGCGCTTGCAGTTGCTCGGCCTGATAGTGCTGGCTTAATTGCTCGAGTTCAGCTCGGCGGCTAGCCACGATTTCTTGCAGCACACTAGGAATACTCACGATTAAACTCCTGTAGCTTGTGTAAATGGGCAAGGGCTTTGCCGCTAGCTAAATGCTCGAGTGCCGCGGCACAGCCGGCGGCGATGGTTTCAGTTACGCCGCTGAGGTAGAGCATCCCGGCTACGGCTACGGCCACTGCGTCAAGCTGAGCTTGGCTAGCTTGGCCTTGCAACACACGTTGCAACAATTGGGCGTTGAAGTCAGCATCGCCACCGCGTAAAGCACTGATTGGGGCCGTTTGTACGCCTAATTGTTGGGGGGTAAGTTGATACTCAGTGAGTTCGCCATCACGTAACTCCACCACATGGGTGTTGGCATGAATTGCTATCTCATCTAAGCCTGAGCCATGCACCACCATAGCTCGTTTACAGCCTAACATACGCAAGGTTTCGGCCATCGGTTTACACCAACTAGGATCATAAACGCCGAGCAACTGGGCATCGGGTTGGGCTGGATTCACCAGCGGCCCAAGAAGGTTAAACAAGGTACGAGTTTTTAAAGTTTGTCGGCTCGGCATGGCATAGCGAATACCAGGGTGATAGTGGGGCGCAAACAAAAAGCAAAAATTAAAGCGATCCAGCTGCGCCGCTGCCACTTCAGGATCTTGGGTAACGGATAAACCCAAACTTTCTAGCACATCAGCAGAACCAGAGCGTGACGACACGCTGCGGTTTCCATGTTTGGCTACGGTCAGGCCCATGCTTGCGGCTACCAGAGCAGCGGTGGTAGAAATGTTCATGGTGTTACTGCCATCACCGCCGGTACCACAGCTATCTATCACCACTCGCTGAGGGCGTTGAAAAGGCTTGGCAGCGCGCCGCAGCGCTTGTGCGGCACCTGCCATTTCGCTGGGTTGCTCACCGCGCATTTTCATCGCCACTAAGGCTGCGGTGATTTGAATATCGTTCAGCTCACCTTTTACTAAGTGGTCGAACAGCCGCTCGGCAGCATCAACGGATAAGGCTTTACCGGCCATTAAATCGGTTATTGCTTGCATGGTAGACTCCCGTATTGAGCAAATAAATACGCCACACTCTGCGCCAGTAAACGAGTTCCGTGACTAGTTAAAATAGATTCTGGGTGAAATTGAAAACCCAAGGCATAGTAATCCTTAAAGTAGGCTGCCATCGGAATAGCACCGGTGGTGGCAAGCACCGCAATACTTTGCGGTAACTTGAAGCCACACAAGGAGTGATATCTAGCCACTCCTAAAGGACTTTCTAAGCCATCAAAAATAGGATGAGATTGGCAATCAATCAGCGCCTTTTTGCCATGTACCGTTTCACCACAGCGGTCAATCTCACCGCCAGCTGCGTGAATTAGGGCTTGAAAACCAAGGCAAATACCCAGCATCGGATACTGCCCACGACAGGCCTCAATCACCTCTAGCAAATGGCCTGCTTGGGCTGGATGGCCCGGGCCCGGCGACAAACACAGCAACTGGCGCCCGGGGTAATCAGCTAGGGCTGCAATGAATTGCTCTAGGGGCACATTATTACGATAAATCATCAGGGGATAACCTAATTGCCGCAGTTCATCCACCAAGTTGTAGGTAAAAGAATCAAAGTTATCTAATAACACGATTCTATCTGGGGCCGAGTTAGCGGCATCAGTGTTGATGTTCATGTTCGCACTCATGTTGTCACTCATAAAGAACCTCCGCTGCCAAAACCTTGTTGGTTGGCCTGTTGAATCGCTTCTAATACAGCTCGGGCTTTACCTTCGGTTTCATTCACTTCGGCGAGGGGCTGTGAATCATGAACCACACCGGCCCCAGCTTGTACCACGGCATAACCCTGGCTAACAAAGGCAGAGCGAATAACAATACAAGTATCCATGTCGCCATTGCCGGATAGGTAGCCCACGGCACCGCCATAGCTGCCGCGGCGCTGCTGTTCTACTTGGCGGATAATGGTGGCGGCATTGATTTTTGGCGCACCCACTAAGGTTCCCATATTCATACAGGCACGGTAGGCATGCAGCGCATCAAGATCATCAGCCAACTGCGCCACCACCCGTGAGACCAAGTGCATCACGTGGGAATAACGATCCACCTGCAATAGGTTAGCCACGTAACGGGTGCCAGGCTTAGCAATACGAGCTAAGTCGTTGCGGGCTAAATCAACCAGCATCATGTGCTCGGCGAGTTCTTTTTGATCCAGCCGCAACTCTAGCTCGAGGCGACTATCTAAATCTGCCGCGATGCTGCCATCAGCATGCTTGCCTCGGGGGCGGGTACCAGCGATTGGATACAGCTCAACTTGGTTGGTAGCTGCGGTATATTTAAGTGCTGACTCTGGCGAAGCGCCGAATAATTCAAATTCTGGGGTGCGTAAAAAGAACATGTAAGGGGAGGGGTTAGCCGCTTTTAGCTGCTGATAGGCAGCTAAACTATCGCGACACTCAATGCGAAACTGTCTTGAAGGCACCACCTGAAAAATATCCCCCGCCAAGATCCGTTCTTGCATCTGTTGCACTATCTGCATAAAAACGTCACGGCTAGGCTCTGCTTGCACTTCAGCAGTGTTGGCAGCCGGGGCTGGGGCCGCTGGTTTTATTGGGCTAGGAAGCTGACACAGGGCCGCTACCCGACCGGCTTGATGAGCCAACTGCTGATAATATTCGGCACTGTTCGGGCCGCTTAGTAAACCTGCAATGAGTTCTGTGGTTTGGCTCTGATGATCAATCACCAACAGGGTTTCTGCGAGATAAAACTGATAGTCCGGGCAGCTGTTGGCCGCCATCGGCACCTCGGGTAATTGCTCAAAACTCGCCACGTAGTCGTAACCAAACACGCCACCGATGAAAATGGCGAGTGGATGGGCATCACCGGCTTGCTGCAATTGTTGCTGGACGATTCGCAGTGGCTCAATATTAGAAACAGCACGTAAGCGCGAGTCTTCATCGCTGGTGCTATCCAGCTCAGCGAATAAGCATACCAACTGGGTGAGTTGGCCTTGCGCATTGCGCTCGGTGGTTAAGCTGCACAAAGGTGTCAGTTGTTCTTCTAACCAAGGTAAGAGCGACTCGCCGTTAGCCGTGAGTGCGGTGATGGTGACTTGATTGCCAGCACAGGTAAATTGCACCGAAGCGCTTACCATCAGCAAACTTTTGAGGTGCTGGCGCGATTGAATTTCAGCAGAATCAAGCAACAACGAATGCGGCTGATCGGCGCACACGCGCTGATACACAGCAAGCGTATCCGCTTGATAGGGTAGCTTGATGCGCAAACTACTGAGGGTTCCAAAAGATTCGATAATGTTCACAAAGACCTACTTGTTAGCTAAGTTGTATAACTTTTTGTATGGTTTTTAGTTTGATTTTCAGCCACAAAAAAACCCGCTCCAGGAGCGGGTTTTTTGAATCTAACTACGTGAGAGACACGCACAGACACACCACCCGCTATATCGGGAGATGCCACCACCAGTTGAATGCTTGAACTGCGATTGGGTTTGTCATGTGTTTGCCTTACGCTTTTTTTTTATTGTGTAACTATTTGACAGTGTTAACTTGTATACAGGAACTTTTGTATACAGGAACTTTTGTATACAGGAACTTTTGTATACAGGAACTTACCCTGATTTAGATCACATGTCAACGCACATTATGTTTCATAATACGTGCTTTTTGGCGCTGCCAATCACGTTCTTTAATGGTGTCACGTTTGTCGTGTGACTTTTTACCCTTAGCTAGGTAAATCTCTAACTTCACTAAATGCCGCTTCCAATACATGGCGGTTGCCACAATGGAGTAGCCATCACGCTCGCTAGCGCCAATCAATTTATCTAACTCGCGTTTTTTCAACAGCAGTTTGCGGGTGCGCTCTGGGTCGCATACCACGTGGGTTGAAGCTGAAATCAGCGGTTGGATCTGGGCGCCTAATAAATAGGCCTCACCATTTTTGATGATCACGTAAGTATCGGCAATGTTCACCTTACCTTCGCGGATGCTTTTGATTTCCCAGCCTTGTAAGGCGATACCTGCCTCAAACTTATCTTCGAGGAAGTATTCGTGACGGGCCTTTTTGTTCAGGGCTATAGTGCCTGAATTGACTTGTTTTTTAGCTTTGCTCATGTCAGTTATTATACCCATGCCTTGGTAAAATCATACGTTTTTATTGTCTTGTCGAAGGAATCAACAAATGTCATTGGGGAGATGATTCATGGCTTAAATTGCGCTATCATGCGCAGCATTTTACAGCTGTAACGCTTAGGCGTAAATCAGAGGATAAGAAAACCTATGCCAACAATCGAACGCAGCGCATTAGTACCGTACAGTGACGAACAAATGTATGCGTTAGTCGACGATATTGATAGTTATCCGCAATTTGTGCCGGGTTGTCGAGCTGCGGCTATTTTAGAGCAATCTGCCGAGATGAAAGTGGCGCGCTTAGAAATCAGCAAAGCGGGTATCAGTAAGTCTTTTACCACGCGCAACAGCCTGCATCCTTTTAGCCAAATCGGGATGGAACTGGTTGATGGTCCGTTTGAGTATTTGCGCGGTGGTTGGAGCTTTCATCGGTTAGATGAAAACGCCTGTAAAATAGTATTACGGTTAGAATTTGAATTTGCTAATCGCTTGTTAGGTATGGCCTTTGGCAAAATTTTCAATGAGCTACAAAGCCGCATGGTGGACGCCTTTGTACAGCGTGCGCAACAAGTGTATGGAGTGAATCGTGGCTGAAGCAATGCAATCGGCAGCAGCAGCGGCTGAACCTGTGCAGCCCGAACTTATACAAATAGAAGTGGCTTACGCGACGCCAGCTCAGCAACAAATTATCAAGCTCAGAGTGGCGGCGGAAACCCCAGTTCAGCAAGCCATTGAACAGTCGGGCATCCTGCAATACTTTCCTGAGATAGATCTTAGTCAGCAAAAAGTGGGTATTTGGAGTAAGGCGGTTAAATTAGACCACCAGGTGCGCGATGGCGACCGCATCGAAATTTATCGACCCCTCATCGCAGATCCTAAAGCCGTGCGCCGTCGCCGTGCCGATCAAGCGAAAGATGAAGGGCGTGCCGATCCTGTTACTGGCGGACGTAAGCGCGAACGTGCGGCAACTGAGAGCGAATAAAGCGTGACAATAACCTTATATTTGATGCGTCATGGTGATGCAGTAGCAGCTCAAGCCTTGCAAGCGGATGCGATTCGTCCGCTCAGCCCATTGGGCGAAGAAGAAGTGCTAGCGGCAGCTACTTGGCTGCAGCAGTACCTTGCTGAACAAGGCCAGTCAGGCCTAGATTGGCTGCTGGTGAGTCCTTATATTCGGGCCCAACAAACCGCCACCATAGTAGCGCAGACAACCACCGCCAAAGTACGTGACATCAGTCATGACATTACTCCAGCTGGTGATGCCGATATGTTCACGGAGTGGCTGTGGGTTAAGTTAGCGGCCATGGCAAGCACTTCGGCTCAGGTGATGGTGGTGTCTCACATGCCCTTTATAAGTTATTTGGTGGCGGCCTTAGATCAAGCCACACCGCCACTTATTTTCCCAACTGCTGGCATAGCAGAGCTGCAAGTGGATATCGCCAAACGCAAGATCAGCTTTGTGCGGATGATTGCGGCAACTCCAGCAGAATAAGCAGTGCAGCATCGCCACCCCATTGCTTTGGTGCTTGGTGAAAGGCCTTGACGGCAGGGTGCTGAACCAACCAATGGGGCAGGTTTTCTTTTAAAATACCTTGGCCATGGCCACTCATAATGGCACAGCAGTCAACCTGCTGTTTTTGGCATGCGTACAACAAGGCAGCAATTTCCTGTTTGGCTACAGCTTGGGTTAAGCCATGCAAATCAAGAAACAGTTCCGGCGCAAAATCTCCCCGCCGTAATTGCTTTAACACATGGCTAGCTGTGCCCGGTGCCAGATAGCGTATGGCTCCTTCAGCAAAGTGCGCGCGATAGGTATCAGAGAAAAAGAATTCCGCCTGTTGTTGCTTCATTTGTTGTGCCGCAGAAAGTTCCGGGCGTCGCCTGCGTAGCAGCTTGGGAGTAATGCTAGGGGGCTGATGCGAATCATCCACAATACGTTTATCCACCTTCACTAAATCAGCAAAAGATGAAGTCTCGGCAAGGTCAGGTGCTGGCTTGTTTGGGTCTTTAGTCATGCGGTTTAGGTTCAGCTTATGTTCGGCTTCTGTTCGGCATAGGTTCGGTCATAGGTTCCGCATAGGTTAGTGCGAAATGAGCAAGTTTAGGGTATCTTATAGCCTATTGGGGAACAACCAACAATTATCTGGAGAATGGATTGAGCGCTTTTACCACAACAAGCTTGTTAGACGCTTTGCGTTGGGCCGTGTCTGCGATGCAGCAGGCCGATGTTTATTTTGGTCATGGCACCGATAACGCCCACAGTGAAGCTCAACTCATGTTGGCTCATGTCACGCATTTACAATTTCAACAGCTCAATGGCTTTTTATCCGCTCATCTGACAGCTGCAGAATGGCAGCAGTTCAGTGGCCTGGTTAATGAGCGTATCAGCACTCGCAAGCCGGCGGCCTACTTGGTAGGGCAGGCATGGTTTGCGGGGCTTCCCTTTGTGGTTGACGAGCGGGTGCTGGTGCCACGTTCACCTATTGCTGAGCTGATTGAACAGCAATTTGCAACTTGGTTGACGCAACCACCTCAACGTATTTTAGATTTATGTACCGGCAGTGGCTGTATTGCCATCGCTTGTGCCTATGCCTTTGCAGACGCTGAAGTAGACGCGCTGGATATTTCATTAGAGGCATTGGCGGTAGCGGAAGAAAATATTGCCATGCATGAGCTAGAGCAACGGGTGTTTCCGATCCAATCAAACTTGTATGACGCCATTCCTAAGCAGCGCTATGATCTTATCGTGACCAATCCGCCTTATGTGGATGCGGACGATATGGATGATCTCCCCGAGGAGTTTCATCATGAGCCAGAGCTTGGTTTAGCGGCAGGTGAAGATGGCCTCGATTTAGTTCGCACGATTTTACGTGAAGCGCCAGATCATCTTACTGAGCAGGGCGTGTTGATATGTGAGGTTGGCAATTCATGGGTGGCATTGGCCCATGAATTTCCACAAGTGCCATTTGAGTGGATTGAATTTGAACGTGGTGGCGATGGGGTCTTTATGCTGCGCTACGCTGATTTAGTGGCTTGTCGCGACCTTTTTTAGTACTACCTAGCATAAATAACAGAAGCATTCGGTAATAGAGGATTTATGGCTGCTAATACTTGGGGCGAATTATTTCGAGTCACCACCTTTGGTGAAAGCCATGGGCCCGCAATTGGTGCGATTATTGATGGCTGTCCGCCAGGATTAGCTCTTAGCGAAGCCGATATTCAGCCTTTTTTGGATAAACGCCGGCCTGGCCAAAGTCGTTATACCACCGCGCGTCGAGAAGCTGATCAGGTGCAGATTTTATCAGGGGTGTTTGAGGGACGAACCACAGGCACGCCCATCGGACTACTGATTCATAATACCGATCAGCGCAGTCAAGATTATGGCGCTATCAAAGACCAATTTCGGCCCGGCCACGCAGATTATACCTATGCGCACAAATACGGTGAGCGTGATTATCGCGGTGGCGGTCGTTCGTCGGCGCGAGAAACCGCCATGCGCGTTGCTGCTGGTGCCGTGGCGCAACTTTATTTGGCCCAGCGACTAGGGATCACGTTCCGAGCAGCGGTAACCCAAATAGGCCCTCACCATGCCGACCCAACGGCGGCCAGTTTCGATTGGCAGCGGGTGCCCAACAGCCCCTTGTTCTGTGGTGATAGCGATTGTGAAGCCGCCGCCGCTGAGTACCTCAAACAATTACTGAAAGAGGGCGATTCGGTTGGAGCGCGGGTTAGATTAGAAGTACTAGGCGTTCCGGTAGGCTTAGGTGAGCCCGTGTTTGATCGCTTAGATGCTGATTTAGCCAAGGCATTGATGAGTATTAATGCTGTAAAAGCGGTCAGTATTGGTGATGGTTTTGCCGTCGCAGCACAACGCGGCAGCGAACACCGCGATGCGTTAACCCCCGCGGGCTTTAGCAGCAATCATGCGGGCGGTGTGTTAGGTGGCATTGCAACCGGTCAACCCTTGATTGCCGACGTAGCTTTTAAGCCAACCTCGAGTATTACCCAACCGGGTAGCACCATCGATAAAAACGGCAACGCTTGTGAGATAGTCACTCGTGGTCGCCACGACCCTTGCGTTGGTATTCGCGGGGTGCCAGTGGTTGAAGCAATGGCCGCCTTGGTGATCATGGACCATTGGTTACGCCATCGTGCTCAAAATGCTGATGTAAAACACAGTTTACCAACGATCGGTTGAGCATGAGTGGTAGATGATGACACGAGCACAAAGGGCCAACGAGCCCGATTATCTGGCACTTATTGACGTCTTTGAAGCGTGTTTTTTTGACAGCTATCGAACCCGCTTGGTAGCAGGTACCGACGAACCATATTATCAGCCAGGCGCGGGCGGTGAGCCGCATCAAATCGTGTTCGCTCATGGTTTCTTTAGTTCGGCACTGCACGAGATAGCGCATTGGTGTATTGCCGGTAAGGCCCGTCGCCAGCAATTTGATTACGGCTATTGGTACGAACCCGATGGTCGCACCCCAGAGCAGCAGCGCCTATTTGAGCAAGTAGAAGTTAAACCACAAGCCATTGAATGGCTGTTCTGTGTCTGCTCGGGGCGTAATTTTCAGGTGAGTGTGGATAATTTAAGTGCGCTTGAAAGCGGTGCTGAGATAGACCGCAATGCTTTTACCGACAACGTTCGGGCTCAGTTTAATGCCTACGTGGCGCACGGCTGGCCGCAGCGAGCTGCACAGTTTGCGGCCGCCCTTGCTAACCATTATGGCCAACCTTGGCCGGTTCAAGCTCAGCCTGCAGTGGTTGCTAAGCATAACTAAGGAGACCTGTTGTAACTCATGACCTCAAGTAATCTGATTCGTATTGGCTTGATTATCAATCCACTGGCAGGTTTAGGCGGCAGTGTCGCACTCAAAGGCAGTGATGGTGCTGCAACCGCCGCGCAAGCATTGGCCTTAGGGGCTCAGCCACAAGCCCAGCACCGTACCATGCAGGCATTGAAGCAATTAGGAGCTTGGTCTGAGCAAGTGCAATTCTATTGTGGTAGTGACGAACTCGGCGAACAGGTTTTGCAGCAACTGGGCTTGCCTCATCAAGTGGTTTACCACCCGAGTACGCAGCCTTCTACTGCCGCTGATACGCAAGCTATGGCACGTATGTTTGCGACTGAACAGCCGGTAGATTTGTTGTTGTTTGCCGGAGGCGATGGCACGGCTCGCGATATTTGTGCAGTGTATCCAGATGATCGCCCGGTGTTAGGAATTCCTGCAGGAGTAAAAATTCACTCCGGTGTGTATGCTATTAGCCCAGCTGCCGCAGGTAAAGTTCTACAGAAACTGGTGAGTGGTGAGTTAACGTCGGTAACCCGCGCCGATGTCATGGATATTGATGAAGAAGCCTTTCGCGCTGGTACGGTGCGAGCCAAGCGTTACGGCGAAATGATGGTGCCAGCTGAGTTACAGTACATCCAAGCGGTAAAAATGGGCGGTAAAGAAAGCGACGAATTGGTGCTTGCTGATATTGCTGCCGATGTCATTGAGAGCATGGAAGATGACACCCTCTACATTATGGGCTCAGGCTCCACTGTAGCCGCAGTGATGGAAGAATTAGGATTAGCAAATACCTTGCTCGGCGTGGATGTGATTGCTGCTGGTCAATTGTTAGCACAAGATGTGACCGCCAAACAGTTAGAAGCGCTCGTCACCGCGCATGCTGGGCCGGTGAAGCTAGTCATTACCGTTATTGGTGGACAAGGGCATATTTTGGGTCGCGGTAATCAACAACTTAGCCCAGCTGTGATTCGTCACGTGGGGGTTGAGAATATGATTGTGGTGGCAACTAAACGCAAATTGCAGCTACTAAACGGTCGCCCGCTGTTAGTAGATACGGGCGACCCGGAGTTAGATCAAGAGTTAACGGGCTTGCAAACCGTCACCTGCGGCTATCATGACCAAGTATTGGTACGTATCGCCGGGGTTTAATCGTAATTAATACTGAGATTTAGGTAATCTTACAACCAAGCCATCGAGTTCTTCGGTGATTTTAATCTGACAGCTTAAGCGGCTATGTTCGTTAGGCTCGATGGCCATATCTAGCATATCTTCTTCTCGCTCTGATGGCGGTGGAATAAGTGCTTGCCACTGTGGATCTATGTAACAATGGCAAGTTGCGCAGCTCATCACGCCGCCACACTCACCAAGAATTCCATCAATCATATTATCCACAGCACCTTGCATGAGGTTTTCGCCCACCGCAATATCTGCATCAAATTGGTTCTCTTGTGCATCAATAAAAATAACACGAGGCATAAAACAAGTGACTCCATAAACTTAAAAATTAGCTGCTAATGAGCGCAAGGTTACCATAGTTTTAGGTAGCTTGCGGACAGAAATCCGCTAAAATGGGCGTTATTATTTGCAAATAAAGGGATGAAAACGATGGTCGGCCACACCAATAGAGAATTTTTTGTATCGTGGGAAGAACTCCACCGCGCCACCAAAGAACTAGCCAGACGCCAATTGCCGGCAGAGCAGTGGCAAGGCATCATTGCAGTATCTAGAGGCGGCTTAGTGCCGGCAGCTATTTTGGCGCGCGAGCTGAATATCCGTGTGGTAGATTCAGTTTGTGTCAGCTCGTACGATCATACCAGTCAACGCAGCGACATTAGTTTGCTCAAAGATGTGAACGCCACCACGGATGGCGAGGGTTTTCTTGTCATCGATGACTTAGTGGATACCGGTAATACCTTGAAGTTCTTACGAACGCGCTTTCCGAAAGCGAAATTTATCACCGTTTATGCCAAACCAGCGGGTATGGATTTAGTCGATGACTTTGTGGCAAAGCTTGAACAAGAAACCTGGATTCATTTTCCTTGGGATATGCATTTACATTACGTTGAACCGCTGGCCGGCAAAGAAAGTTAGTCAAATATCCTAATTGACGTTTTAAATGCGAATCATTATCATTACCTCAGGTTTTTTACTTGAGGTAGGATAATTCATGCGACTAGCACTTGTAACTCTAGCAATCACATCTGTTTTAGCTGGGACAACCACGTCCACACAAGCACAAGATCTTGCAGCTCAAGAAGTGATACAGGTTTCTGCAACTCGTACCGCACAACCCGCCAGTAGTATTGCTGCAACGGTTACTGTGATTGATGGCGAGGATATTCGCGAGCAACTAGCAGTTGCTGATTCATTATCAGATGTACTAGGTAACTTAGTTCCTGCTTTTTCGCCATCACGGCAAAAGTTAACAAGTGCTGGAGAAACACTGCGTGGGCGTGAGCCACTCTACCTCATTGACGGTGTGCCGCAATCAAATCCATTGCGAAATGGCTCAAGAGCAAGCTACACCATCGATCCGCTGATGATTGAACGGGTTGAAATTATCCACGGTGCTAGTGCTATCCAAGGGATGGGGGCTAGCGGTGGTATCATCAATATTGTGACTAAATCAGCAACAGAGGGTTCGGATCAAGAGTTTGTTGCTGGTTTAACCACATCACCCGACGAATTTAGCGATGGTCTAAGTTATCGCGCCGGGTACCTAACCCGCCATGTCGCAGATGATTGGCAGGTGGTTGCTGGCGTGCAGTTGCGTAGCACCGGCATGTACGTGGACGGCAATGGACAATTCATTGGTACTGATGTAACCCAAGGCGATACGCAAGACTCAGAAAGCTTTGATGTGTTCACTAAAGTAGGTTACCGCATCGATGACCAGCAGCATTTAGAATTGATGGTTAATCACTTCAATCTACAAGGCAATGGTGACTTTTCGCCGGTGAACGGTGATCGTACCGAAGGGCTAGCTGCTGTCTCAGTGAAGCAACCAAGTGAAGGTGATCCAGCTGAGAACAAGGTCACTACAGCTACCTTAACCTACAAAAATAAATCTGTGTTAGGTGCCGATTTAAACTGGCAAGTATTCCTACAAGACTTCTCTGCGTTATACGGTGGTGGTCGCTACGGTACCTTCCAAGATCCTGCCTATGGTGATGATATTTTCGATCAGTCACGTAATGATTCGAATAAGTTTGGTTCACGTTTAACTATGAACTGGAGTGCCGGTGCCGTTGTACCCATAGATGTAAGTGCAGGTCTTGATTATTTAAACGATAAAACCTTTCAGGAACTCGCGCAGACGGGGCGTAAATGGGTACCAGAAACTGCATTTGTGAACTGGGCACCTTTTGCACAGCTGCGCTATCAACATAACGGGCTAACGATAAGTGGTGGCTTGAGATACGAATATGGCAAGCTAAAAGTAGATGATTTCACCACCTTATATGCCTACAACAGCAGTTTTGTTAAAGGGGGGCAGCCATCTTTTAACGAGTTACTTCCTAACCTCGGTGTGGTGTATGAGTTCAATGACGCTCTACGAGTGTTTGCGAGCTACTCTGAAGGCTTTAGCATGCCAGACGTGGGTCGCGTGTTGCGCGGTATTGATACGCCCAACTTAAGTGTTGATAGCTTTTTGGATTTGCAGCCGGTTATTGCAGATAACCGTGAAGTAGGGATTGAGTATCGCGGTCAAGATCTTCGTGCAAGTTTGAGTTATTTTACCTCTGAGTCAGATTTAGGAGCACGTTTGCAACCCAATGCGGATGGTATTTTTTCTGTGGCCCGCGAGCGTACTGAAATTGATGGTATCGAGTTCTCAGCAAGCTATGCATTATCAAACGCCGCTAGCTTTGATTTGAACTACGCTGATACCGATGGCAAATACGACAGTGATGCAGACAATGTCGTTGATACCAAGTTAGGCGGACGAAATATCGCACCTCGGCGTTTAAATCTAAGTTGGAAGCACCAGTGGAGCGATCTAATCAATACCCGTTTGCAGTTAAATACGTTGTTTGATCGTGATATTTATTCAGGAGCTCAGGCAATCAATAACTTTGATGGCTACCAAACGATTGATCTACAAATGAATTATGATACTCCAGAATATGGCCTCTTTACGTTGGGTATTGAGAATTTACTGGATGAATTCTATCTAACTTATTACGCGCAAACAGCAGGTGCAGATGCAACCAACTTTGCTGGTCGTGGCCGTACAGTGAGTGTCAATTGGTTCTATCAATTCTAATTAAGCTGCATCGCTGGCTTGGGTTATTCTTTGGTTTATGGTTGGTACTCGTCGCGCTGACGGGTACCTTACTGTTGTACAAAGTAGAGCTGCTGCAGTGGACTTACCCACAACTCAAGCTACAGCAAATACCAACACAAGCGACTGCAGCCGAGGTCTTTGATCGTTATCAAGAGGGGTATGCTTACCTGCCGCGTGATGCCAATCCGTGGCTTGAAATTGTCATGCCAAGTGGGGTTCGGCATTATTACAATGATCAAGGTGAGCACATCTTAGCACGCCCCTATTTAGGTGATTGGATTAGCGTGATGGTAGAGTTCCATCACCATTTGCTCTTGCATGATCTGGGCAAAGATTTGCTCGGCTACCTGGGAATAGCAGGGCTCATATTACTCATAACCGGACTTATTCGTTGGTGGCCACGTCATTGGTCCCGACGATTATTAAGTGTGCGCTGGGTATGGCCGTGGCAACGAGGCTTTGCCGCAACCTTGTTTCAGCTTCATAAGGTGGTTGGTAGCCTACTTTTTTTGCCTTTGTTGGTAGGCATACTGACCGGTACGGCCATCATGTATGCTGCTGCCGTCAGTTCTGGTTTAACAGCCTTGTGGCCTAGCCAGCAGCAACAACCGATAACAGCAGACCAATGGCGCACAGTTGCAGCTGCGCACAGCTGGCAACAGCGCTTTGAGCGTGCACAACAATTACTGCCAGAGCATCAACCGCAATTGGTGTCTTTATCGAATCTTAGTATGAGGCTTACATTTCCTGGTGAATGGCATCCAAACGGCCGTAGTCACGTGCAATTTGATGCGAAGACAGGGGCAGTGACGAGTGTTTACGATCTGCGCTATGATAGCCGAGGCTACCAGTTAAGCCAGATGATCTTTCCTGTGCATATTGCCGCAGTGGGTGGCTTAAGCTGGTTTATAGTCGTGCTCATGGGCGGCTTAGCACTGGTACTTTTACCGCTAACTGGTATCTATTTTTGGGGGTGGCGGCAGTTTAAGCAGCGTGCTAGAAGATGATTCATTGGCTCGCTTAACCTAATAATCGAGGGGATATAGCATAGATGTTTGATGTGATCGGTGACATTCATGGTCATGGTGACCGGCTTGAAGCCTTGCTAAAAAAGCTAGGCTACCAGCTGCGTCAAGGTGCCTGGCGGCATCCCGAGCGAACCCTGATCTCGGTTGGTGATCTGATTGATCGTGGCCCACAACAGCGCAAAACCGTTGATATTATTCGTGCCATGCAAGACGCAGGGCAGGCGCAGGTGATTTTAGGCAACCATGAATTAAATGCAGTAGCCTGGACTCTCAGTGACGGCAACGGCGGCTTTTTACGTGCGCACAATGCTAATCATACCCGCCAACATGCGGCTTTTTTAGCTGAAGCTGAGCAAGATAAAGCTTGGTATGCCAGTACCTTAGCTTGGTTTAGAAGCCTACCTGTTTACCTCGACCTACCGGCATTACGAGTGGTGCATGCCTGTTGGCATGCGCCATCGAAAGCTATTATTGATGCCCATAGCGATGCCCAAGCGGTATTGACGGAAGCGGCTTGGATTGCAGCTAACAGCAAGGGACACGCCTTGTATGATGCCATCGAAGTGATGAACAAAGGCTGGGAAGTGAGCTTACCACCCGGCTATTCGTTTGTTGATAAAGGTGATCATCGGCGCTTTGCTATTCGTACTCAATGGTGGCGGACGGACACTCAGCATTACCGTGATTTGGCACTTGGGGTTGAACCACTCGATACTTTGCCCGACGGCCCTATAGAGGCGGGTAAGTTACCCGGTTATGACCAGCACAAACCACTATTTATTGGGCATTATTGGATGCGTGGTCGGCCACAATTACAATCTCCACAGATTGCCTGCGTGGATTGGTCCGTTGCCGATCCTAGTGGCGATGGAGTATTAGCAGCTTACCGCTTTGACGGCGAGCAGCAATTAAGTAACGACAAGTTTGTTTGGGTTTGATCCTAGCCGGCTGAATTTTTTACGCTAACTAAGGTCGACTAACTAAGGTCGAAAGGTTTAGATCATCAGGAGATAGCGTATGAATACAAAAGGTTTGCTCGAGCAGTTATTAGGGTCTGGTAGTTCGAATAACTCGGCCGCTAAGGGTCAAGGCCGTGGCTTTTTTGATAGTTTTGGTGGCGGTGCGGTTACTGGCGGAGCACTGGGTTTACTCTTAGGTAGCAAAAAAGGCCGTAAACTTGGCGGTAAAGTGCTTACTTATGGGGGCCTCGCGGCGCTTGGGGTGTTTGCCTACAAAGCCTACAACAATTATCAGCAAAAACAGAGCAATACTAACAGTAATACCACCAGCAACCCCAACAGCAACCCGCAAGGTTTCTCTGCGCAGACCATCGATCGTGTGCCAGCGGCACAAGTAGAAACTCACAGTGTGGCAATTTTAACGGCGATTATTGGTGCTGCTAAAGCTGATGGCCATATTGACGAGCGCGAACGCCAGCTGATTGACCAAGAAATAGGCCAATTACAAGCCGATGCCGATACCCAACAATGGTTGCAGGCTGAACTGGCTAAGCCGCTTGATCCTAGCGATGTTGCGAGACAAGCAAGTTCACCTGAAATTGCGGCAGAAATGTATTTAGCTAGCGTGTTTGCGGTAGATACCCAAAACTTTATGGAGCGTAGCTACTTACAAGAATTAGCGCGCCAGTTACGGTTAGAGCCGGGCTTACAGGCCGAACTAGACCAGCAAGCCCAACAAGCATTACAGCAATCCTAGCGGCCAACCAAAGCGCCACACGTAAGCGCAAAAAACGATAGTCACTACCAGTAATAACCAAAAACCCCAACGCGTGCGTGGTTGCGCGTAGGGGTCGGCTAACGCCCGCTCAGAGTGCTCTGGTAACTTAGCTACCCCGGTGAGTGCCGCCCCGAACGGGATATTAATGATAGCGCGAGTATTCACTGCCCAACCATTAGCATCCAACAGCGGGCCCAAATTACGGCGGCGCAAGGTCATGGCAGCCATCAACATCGATGGGCCGGAGATCAATAACATCACCCCTAGCAATACCAGTGGCATTTGCCATGCCGGCAGCGCCAAAAAGCCAGCAGCGAGGGCGGCTAAAGCGGTACCAATGGCACCCAACGCCAAACCAATGGCGGCAAAAATACCGGCAAACTTGGCAATATCAAAACTGCTTTTAGCAGCTGGCGCTGGGGCTTTGGCAGTAGCTTGAGTACTTGCCTGAGCACTCGCTTGAGTGATGCCGGCGCTGGTTTTGCTATCAATGTCTTTATCGCGCGCAGCCGCAAATTTATTGATTTGTGTTTCAATAAAAGCAGCTAATCGTTTGTAGGGTGACCAGAACGCCTGGCGCACGCTGATTGGTTGTGACACCACTTTAGTAACCGTTGCTTTCCAATCGCGCCCTTGGCGATCATAAAAGACCCCATTGCGGCCGGCGGCCATCGAATAATCGACATCTCCTGCGGTGAGTGCGGCAACGATCTGCAGCGGGGCTTGGTCTTTACGGGTGCAGGTGCAGTAAAGCAGATAGCAACCACTGAACGAGGCCATGCTGGCATGTTTAGCTGCATCGGCTACTCGCAATACAAGTTCGCAGCTGCGCTGATCAATAAACAAGGTACCGGCCTGAAAGATAGCTTTTTGGCGGCGCTGATAAAAGTCGCTTAAACTAACAAAGTTACGCAGGAGTTGTACCAAATCGCGCTGATAACGGCATAATTTTTCGAGTGCCTGCACGTTTTCAGCAAAACTGGTAATGGCTGCATCTTCAGCAATAAGAGCTGCTAAGTCGGCTTGGCCATGGCCTTGAGCCAGCTCAGCCAGGCGTTCAGCGGGCAGTTGATGTAACGCACTTGCTGGGCGCTGTGCTTGCCACGCCTGCCATGGTGCTAATAAGCCTTGTACCGCAGTCCAGTCAGCCCGGCTAAGATGGGTGCGAGTGGGCTCGGCACCTAATAGCGGCTCGACCACTTGGGTCAGTAGTTGTTGCATGGCATCAGCCCAAGCTGGGTTTACTCCTGTTTGCAATGGCAATGCTGCGGCAGCATCAATGGTGGCCAAGGGCAGGGCCGCCAATTCTGTATCTAGAGTAGCAATAGCGCGGTTACTTAAACTACCGTACACGCCGGTATCAGGATTTAACGAAGCAGCAGCGCGCTCATCAAAAGCGGCCAACTGACAGCGCACAAAATAGTCATCCACTTTGGCTTGCACCCGTTCCAGTGCTGCTACCGCCGCTGGCGTTTCAGCTCCTAACGGCCATAGTTGGGAATCATCGGCGTCACCTGCTTGTTGCCAAGCCACAATGGCTGCTGCTTGCTGAAAAAACTGCTCGAGCAAACTTTGGTTCACGCCCTGGCTGCCACTGCGATCGGCAACGCCACCTAAACAATCGATGATGTCTTGGATCAATTGCTGTAGTTGCGGATCTTGCGCCAATTGAGGCGCCACCACACCATCACCATTAAAATGGTCGGCAGCATAAAGTTTGGTGGTATCAAGAAAATCTTGCACCGTCAGAGCAGCATCGCTGGGTTTATCCAAGTAGGTCAACACGCGCTGAGCTGCCGCGTACAAGGCAGCACCCTCGGCATCGTCGGTCTTTAATGCAGTTAACGGCACACCTGGTTCAGCAAACATCAAGTTGCTATCCACCAGCCGAGCACAGCACCAACGTACCGCCGCAAGTAACTCAGGTACCCGAATCTGACCATCGTTATCGGTATCTAATAACGAAGTTGTGGCAGCATCAAACTCTAAGCCTAAGGTAGGACAGTTCAACACTGTCCATAATTTTTGGTCTAACTCGCTGAGGTGTTCTAAATCAGCGCCACGGCTAATCACCACTTGATCAAATCCGCCGGAACGAAAAAAGCGCCAAGTATGGGAAGATGAAGTTGAAGAGATGCTCACGATAACTGCTCCATGGAGTTACATATCAATTGATATGCTTAATCATTGAGCAGAAGCTGAAATAGCGCAAGTGCTATTTCAGCTTAGCGGGTTTTTAGCTTAGAGCATGGCTTACAGCATGGTACGCATCGGTGCTCCATACCAAACTCATGAGGACACTCACTAGTGCCAGTAGCAGCGGCATCAGAATAGGTAAACAGAGTAATAAAACAAGACTCCACAGGGCTAACCGAGCGGTGGGTTGAGGCGGCTGTTTTAGCTCAGATTGATAATTAGTGCCAGGCATAGTCTACTCCAAACCAAAAGGTGCGGCCGGTGAGGGTTCGCGATGAACGCTCGAGTTACTTGATTATTAGTTTGGTCGGATCTTAATGCGAATTATTATCATTTGCAAATAATCGATGGGAATTTTTATAGGCTCAAAAACACAATCGCAAGCCCAAGTTTTTTAACACTTTTGTTTAAAAAAGATTGCATGGTTTGCAAACTGCTAACAGAATATCGGTGCATTCGACCCTCTAATAACAGCTCACGGAGCAGCTTGATGACCTACATAGCAAAGCATTGGCGCGGTGAATTATCCTTGGCAGTCGCGTTCTGGATTAACCTGGTGGTGGTTAATATTGTGCTGAATATTCTGTCCTCGGTGGGCTTGGTGGTGCTGGTTGCACTGGCAGAAGTTGCGGGTTATACCCCAAGCGATAGTGCCATCATGGTTGGGATGTTGGTGTTGATGCTGGCCTACATACTACTTAGTGTGTGGCAACTTGTGGGTACTTGGCGCTCAGCTCGCCGGCATATTCAACAAACGGGTCGTTATGGCTGGGCCATAGTCACCAAAATTTTAGTTTTTCTGGGTTGGTGTTCGCTGTTGTTTGTATTGCTCGCGGTGCTGATGGCGTTTACGGCCGAAGACGGCGATTGGTTTGAGTCGTTTGATACTGAACAAGTACGTTTAGATGACGCCGGGCATGTGCTCTTTGTTAACGGATATTTGGACCGCGGGCTTGCCAACTACGTGGATCAGCAATTAGCACAAGCTCCGTTAGTGCAAGTGGTAGCCTTAAATAGCGAGGGTGGTTTAGTTGCAGAAGGGCGCAAGTTAGGCGAAGTTATCAGCAATTACGGCCTAAATACCTATGTTAGCGAGCATTGTGCTTCGGCTTGTACCTTGGCTTTTATTGGCGGCTACACTCGGTACCTTGCCCCCGGCGCTAACTTAGCTTTTCATCAATACTCGATGGAAAACCCTACGGCGGCGCAAGAAGCTGATTTAAAGCTCCAACAATACGATGACATGCAGTTATTTCGGCTAGCCGGCGCCAGTGAAAACTTTGTCCAGTCGATGTTTCTGGTAGCTGCTGACGATCTTTGGTATCCCACCATCGATGAACTGATTGAGCATGGCGTCGTCACCGCGGTCGCGCCGCTACGCCAACTGGTGCTGAAGCTCAGCAATCAACACGCCGGTCAGGTAACTGATGCCTATCAGCTCGCCGATGAAGCTTTTAGTCAATTGCCGCCTTTTATCACCATCGCCGAGCAAGCTCCCGAGGTGTATCAAGAGATCTTAAACGAGTTTGTGAGCTTGTACCAAGTTGGCGCGGATTTTTCTGAGATTCAGATACAGGTTGCCAACTACGTGAATGAATTGAAGTTTAACGCTCTGCTGGCGGTCCCTGATAAGGTAGTGATTGAATATATGCAAGCCGAATTGGATATTTACCGCGCCTTGGTTGAGCAAGAGCCGATTTTGTGTATGAAGGTGCTTTATCCCGATAGCTTTGGCAACATCGTCTTTACCAATCATTTTGATCAGCAATTTCTTAATAATCAATATCAAGCCGTCAGCTCATTGCTCAGCCACGGCTTAAACCAAGAGCCCGTGGCCATCAACCACGAAGGCGCCGAAAACGATTTGCCGCTAGTGCTCGAAGGCCTTGACGACTGGCTGCCGTACCTACAGAACTTAGGTAGCGATAGAGTGGGGTACGCCAACCATTGTCAGGCGACCATCCAATTATATGAGTCAATCTTAACCCGGTTACCAAGCGACCAAAGCGCTAACATGCTGCGCTGGATGATGGTGCCTTAGTCGTCAGGTAAAAGCGGCTGACAGAAAGGCTCATGCCTGAGCTAAAAAGAGTGGGTTAACTAGCAGCTCGTGGTTTATTCATCTAAAGAACATTGCAAGCAGCGCTCACGTCCCGTAATTAAACGCGAAATACCATTGCGATTACGAGCAAAAAATAAGTAGCCACGATCTGCCAGCCAGCGGATCAACGGCCAGCGTAATGCGGCTGTCAGCCAACCACGACCCACCGCCGACCATGCGGCATGAGTCACATCGAGGCCGTACAGCATGGTGCCATCAGATTGCTGACCGTGCAAAATGCGGTTAGCTTCAGCTACGTCGATATGAGGAAAGCGCTCGGCGAAATCTGTGGCCCAAATATTTTCAAACTGCAATCGTTGTTGTTTGTCTTTGCGTTTAAGGTGGCGCATTTCGTTCACACACAGTGGGCAACCGCCATCATAAAATAAGATCAAAGCCATACTGACTACTCCGCTTTATCATTGCGCTATAGGTTACGTAGCTTACATAAGTTACATAAGTTACATAAGTTACATAAGTTACGTAAACAAGCGTTAAAAGATCGTTTTTTGGGGCCTTGCACTGAACTTTATTGCGCACCTTTATGACACATTGCTGCTGAGCATCTTAAGCCTTTCTTAAGCTTCACCAACTAATCTAGCCATCAGCTGCTACAAGCAATGGAGCTCGATGATGTTGTCTCAATTTATTTTACCTAATCACCCTAAACGCAACCAGGTCGAGCGGTTTATTTGTGACCGCTATTGGCTTCATTTTCAGGCCTGTTTAGAACGGCTACCACCCCTGTTACTAGCTTTGTTTGAAGACGAAGAGGTGGTTGCGGGCTGTGCTATTCAGTTAGCAGAACAGGGCCCGATGTTTTCTGAATATTATTTACCAACAGCCGCACAAAATTGCATAGCAACAAGGGTCGCAGCCACAGTCTCGCGGCAACAACTCGCAGAGATAGGCTCATTAGCAGTGGCTGATGGCCGTTATCTGACGCCACTTTTTTCAGCGGTTTATCAAGCAGCTACAGCGCTTAATAAGAACTACCTATTGTTTACCGTAACGCGGTTTTTGCAGCTTAAGTTACAGCGCTTGGGTATTCAAACCCAGCCGTTAGGTTTAGCTCATGAGCAGCAACTGCCGAGCACATTACAGGGCCTCTGGGGTAACTATTACCAACAGCAACCGCAGGTGATTTTGGTGGCTGTAAACCAAGGCTGGCCGTTAGCAACTCAAGTGCCGGCCAATGCGCCGCACAGTAGCGAGGCAATATCATGCTAATGCAACCGCAACTGCTGAACCTGATACCTTTGATGGCACGCTTGCAACAGCATGCGCAACAACAGCCACATCAGCTTGCCCTGCAAGACCACCAGTGCAGTCTTACCTACGCTGAGTTGTATCATGAGGTAAGCCAGCTTAGTCTGCAATTCTGTCAAATGACATCACCGCGGATTGCTATACAGCTTGATAACTCGGTGCAATGGGTGGTGACGGATCTGGCCATCTTGGCCGCCAATGCGGTGCAGCCGACCGTGGCTATTCCCATCCCAAGCTTTTTCAGCGCCCAACAGCAACAACAAGTTTTGCTTGATAGTGGCGCTAATCTGTTGATTGATGCTGCTGGTATGCAGCCGTTACTGGTAGCGCAGCCCGCACCACCGTTACCGCTTGGCACCGTCAAGGTCACATATACCTCTGGTAGCACAGGCACCCCCAAAGGGGTCTGTTTGAGCGCCCAAAATATTCAGACCACGTTGGTGGCGTTAGATCAGCGCTTAGGAGAGCTAGCCGTGCGTAAGCATCTGAGTTTAATGCCACTGGCGGTGCTGCTGGAAAACCTTGCGGGTGTGTATCTAAGTTTATGGCGCGGCTATCAGGTGCAGTTACAACCCGGCGCAAAGCTTGGTATGCATGGTGCGCACGAACTTCAGCTTAGCTCATTCTTTCAAGCGTTGAATCAGTTACAGCCCCATAGCCTGATAGTCACCCCGGGGTTAGTCAAAGCGCTGGTTTATGGGGTGCAGCAGCAGTACCTCAAATTGCCTGACTTGCAACTGGTTGCGGTGGGCGGAGCGCGCTTGCTACCCGAGTTAGAACGGCAAGCGTTAGCTCTGAAAATCCCCTTGCTGCAAGGCTATGGGCTATCAGAATTTGGTTCGGTGGTGTGTTTTAACCAACCCACAACAAGCACGGCTACGGACCAAGTCGGCACCGTGGGCAAGCCCTTAGATCATGCCAAAGTCTGGTTAGAGCAAGGCGAAGTGGTGGTTTCTGGCAACGCCATGCTGGGGTATCTTCATGATCCCAGTAGTTGGTATCCAACCTGTATTCGTACCGGCGATTGGGGCGAGTTTGATGAGCACGGCCGACTGCTGATAAAAGGTCGCAAAAAGCACATCATCGTCACCGAATTTGGTCGAAATCTCGACCCCGAATGGGTAGAAGCAGAGCTAACCGAGCAGCCGGAAATTTATCAGGCCGCCGTGTTTGGCAGTGAAACCTTACCCTTAACCGGCATTATCGTGGCGGCAGCCGAGGTCAGTGATAGCGCCATCAATGCGGCCATCGCCAAAGTAAATCAAAGTTTACCTGACTATGCTCGGCTGCATGCATGGCACCGAGCAGACTCAGTATTTTCAATCAACAACGCGCAGTTAACCGGCACCGGACGTCTACGCCGGGCTGAAATTGCCAAGGTCTACGCCCACTATTTGTCCTCAGAGAGGTTATTTGTATGAGTTTTTTCAATACTTTAGTAACGGCCACAGCAGACGAGCAAAACTATTTACTCAGCGCCCCGGTAATCACACAAGCACTGCAGGGTGAGATCAGCTTACCGCTGTATCAAGCCTTTTTGCAGCAAGCCTACCATCACGTGAAATACACCACGCCGTTGCTGATGCGGGCGGGGAGCGCTATCAGCCATCAACAAGAATGGCTGCGACAAGCGCTGATCGACTACATCAACGAAGAGTACGGTCACGAGCAATGGATCCTCAACGACTTAGCAGCGACCGGTATCGACCCAGAGTCGGTGCAGAACAGCCAACCTCATGCCAGTACTGCGGCTATGGTGGCGGTGGTGCATGGCAATATTGATTTGCTCCATCCGACTGCCTTTTTCGGCATGGCCCATGTGCTTGAAGGCACCAGTGTAAAATTAGCTAGCCAAGCAGCAGGTACCATTCAACAGCAATTGGCCTTACCTGACCGAGCCTTCAGCTACTTAAATTCACATGGTTCGTTAGATCTCGAACATGTGCAGTTCTTTGCCCAATTGATGGATAAAGTGACTGATCCTGTGGCGCAAGCGGCCATTATCACCACCGCCAAGCAAGTGTATCGATTGTACGGCGATATGTTCCGTGCTCTGCCTGAGCTGGCGCAGAGGAGTGTTTAGATGGCGACGTTCTCGTGGACTAACCAGCATGTGCTGTTGACTGGTGCCGCCGGTGGGTTAGGGCGTTGTATCGCGCAACAACTAAGCGCGGCCGGAGCCAAGGTGTTGTTGGTGGGGCGCAATAGCAGCAGCCTCGAAGCCTTGGCGCAGCAGCTACAGCAATCTTATTTGCAAGCCGACATCACCACCACGGCAGGACAACAAGCATTACTTGATTACGTGTTGCATTGGCGCACCACGCAGACGCCTGTTACTGGCCTGATCAACAATGCCGGGATCAATCACGCGGGCTTGTTTAGCCAGCAATCGACAACAGCTATCGCTGAGGTGATACAAACCAATCTGTTGGCACCCATGCAATTAACCGCGATGATATTGCCGTATCTGCCCCATCAGCGCGGCTGGTTAATGAACCTAGGTTCGGTGTTTGGCAGCATCGGCTTTCCTGGGCAAACCCTCTATTGTGCGAGCAAGTATGGCTTGCGTGGCTTTACCGAAGCGCTGCAACGGGAACTACCCGCGCAGCAAATAACGGTGATGTACTGCGCTCCGCGGGCTATCGATACCAACTTCAACAGCCCGCTTACGGTGGCGATGAACCAAGCCTGCGGTAGCACCGCGGATGCGCCGGAATGGGTGGCTCGCAAAGTCCTGCAACAAATTGCCCGCGGTAAATCGAAGCAGGTGCTGGGCTGGCCCGAGCGATTTTTTGCCTGGCTTAATGGCTTTATCCCAAGTTTGGTGGCGAACTCCATGCGCTCACCAAGACAACATCTTTATCGGTTAACGAAGGAGTTATCGAAATGAAACTATCTACTTACTCAGTTGTTGCCCTGACCCTGTTAGCACTACCAGCAGCAGCCATCGCCACGAATACGGAGACACCGGCAACGACCATAGTGGCGCCTGGTCAGCAAAGTCGTTTAAGTGACATTCAACAACGCTGGGCCGAAGTGAATTACCGCCTTACAGACGAAGCCCAGCAGCAGGGCTTTGAGCAATTACTAGCTGATGTACAAGCCTGGGTAGCGGCTCAGCCACAAAGCGCTGAAGCCCATATTTGGCAAGGTATTGTGCAAAGCACTTATGCTGGAGCCAAAGGTGGGTTAGGTGCTCTGAGCCTGGCCAAAGCCGCTCGCAACAGCCTAGAGCAAGCGTTAGCGCTACAACCCGATGCCCTGCAAGGTTCGGCTTATGCTAGTTTAGGCACGCTCTACTTTAAAGTACCGGGCTGGCCACTAGGCTTTGGCGATGACGATAAGGCCAAGCAATTACTTGAAAAAGCGTTAGAATTAAACCCAGATGGGATTGACCCTAACTATTTTTACGCTGATTATTTATTTGACCAAGGGGACTATCAACAGGCGCTTAGGTACACCGAGCTGGCTTTAGCGGCAGCACCGCGCCCAGAACGTCCTTTAGCCGATGCCGAACGCCGTAAAGAGGTGCAGGCATTACGCCAGCGGATTCAAGAAAAAGTGAGATAGGATGCACATTCTACTGGTAGAAGATGATGCGATGTTAGGCCAAGCGGTAGCGCTTGGCCTTAACGATCGTGGCTTTAATGTGGCTTGGGTGCAAACGGGAGCAGCCGCCATTAGTGCGCTACAACACCATGCCTATCAGGCGATGATTCTCGATTTAGGTTTACCTGATCTGGAAGGCTCGCGCGTGCTGATCAATTGTCGCAAACGTGGACTACGGTTACCGATTCTGATCTTAACCGCACGCGATAACAGTCATGAAATTGTCCAGCAACTGGACAACGGCGCTGATGATTATCTCACCAAGCCCTTTGATCTCAACGAATTAGGAGCGCGTTTACGTGCTTTGATCCGACGCCAACAAGGGCATACGTCGGCCACACTCAGCCTAGGCGAGTTGCAACTCAACACCGAAACCCGAGTGGTGCAGCTACAGCAACAACCGATTAGTTTATCGCGGCGCGAGTTTGAGCTGTTAAAAGCGCTGATCTTACAGCCCGGTCGGGTTCACAGCCGTGACCAACTAGAAGCCTCGGTGTTTGATCAAGACACAGACATCGAAAGTAATGCGCTTGAGGTTCATGTGTCAAATCTACGCAAAAAGCTCGGTAATAAAGAGTGGATAGAGACAATTCGCGGCATTGGATACCGGCTAAAACAGCCGGGCCAGGGGGCTCAATAAATGCGTTCATTTACCGATGCTTTGACCAGCCTGTTAGGTAAATCAACTTCCATTCGGCGGCGTATCCTCATTGCCGTATCCGCCGTATACTTGCTCTGCTCGGGCATCACCGTCAGCTGGATTTATCTTGAAGTACGGCACGAAGTAGACGAATTGTTTGACGCCGAAATGATTCAACAAGCTAAAACCCTTGCGGTGATTGTGGCTGAACCAGCCCGCTTGCAACTAACCACGAGCAAAGCGCAGAGCCTGGTAGTTCCTTCGTTACAGCAGCACAGTTATGAAGACCGAATCGCTTATCGTATTGAGGCGCTTGATGGCAGTTGGCAAGTGCTAACCGAAGGAGTACCCGATGCTGCCGCAGTGCCATTTCAGACCGGCTTTACCACCTATCAAGGCGAGCAGTTGTGGCACGTGTTTGGGATGCTAACTGCGGATGGGCAAAGTCGAATTCTGCTGCTGCAAGAAGATGAGTTCAGAGCCGAATTACGCAGTGATTTAGCCATCGACACGATTTTCCCGGTGCTGTTGCTGTTACCACTCATGCTGTGGCTGGGTTGGCTTGCTATTCATCGGGGCTTTAAAAGCTTTGCCCGCTTAGCGCAGCAACTCAGGCTTCGTAGCAATAATAATTATGCGCCTTTTCCGTTAGCCAATGAAGGCGAAGAAGTGGATTTGGTCAAGCGCTCTTTAAACCATTACTTAGCGCGCATTGAGCAAAGCTTTGCTCGCGAAAAGCGGTTTTCTGCTGATGCAGCCCATGAACTAAGAACCCCGTTAGCGGCCCTCAAAGTACGCCTACAACGCTTACAGGAAAGCCCTTCAGGCGATCTCCAGCAAGAGATCACCGAGCTGTTAGAAAGCACCAATCGCATCATTAATTTAGTAGAAAGCTTGCTGACCTTAGCCAAAGTTGAAGGGCAGTTGGAGCTCACCGACACCTGTGATCTGGCCAAAGTTTGGCGCCAAGTCTTGGCTGATAATTATGCCCGTATTGAGGCAAAACAGCTGCACACGGAGATCCATTTAGAGGCATCTTGCAAGCGCGCCGGAGCGGCAAGTTATTGGTACCTGTTGTGCAACAACCTGCTAGATAACGCGATCAAGTATGCACCTGCCCAAAGTAGCATCCAGTTAACCCTAGAGCAGCACCAGATGCTTCTTTGTAACCCAGTAGATAGCCAGCACCAGCTTGATATAACGCGATTAACCGAACGTTTTTATCGTGGCAAACAACTGCATGTACAAGGGGCCGGCTTAGGCTTAAGTATCGTGGCTCATTTAGCCACGCAGTTGCAGGTAGATCCCGAATTTAGCTACCACGATCAACGCTTTTGCGTGCAGCTCTACCTGCGTTAGTGGGTTAGTTCCTGGCTGATGTTAGGCTCTGGCAGCCGGTATAATCGTTGCTGATAAAGCACCGAAGGTAAGGCAGCGAAAGCCCTAATACGCTGCTCTTGCGTTTCAATAAGTGGCATTGCAAGTGGTGTAAGCTGCTTGCTAATTGGGTCGTACTGATATCTAAACTCCTGTTGATCCGCTCCCAAAACGGTCAACTGTTGGTGCTCTAGCCAACCGAAATAATCACCAAACTGCATCATCGCCCGATTTGCTGGAGGTTGTGCCGCACTTAAATCTTGGCCAACCGCAGGGATAAATCCCGACAAACCAGCAAGCGAAATCAGGGTCGGTAAAAGATCGATTTGGCTAGCGATATGAGGGATAGTCTTGGGGCTTAAATCAGCTCCAAGAATGAGCCCAGGAATATGAAATTTACTCACAGGAATAAGGTCATCTCCGTAGACTCGGGTATCGTGATCTGCCACCACTAAGAACAGTGTATTGTGCCAATAATCGCTGGCCATAGCTTGTGCAAAAAATTTACCTAAGGCGTGATCAGCGTAACGAACAGCATTGTTGAGGCTATGAACAGGTTGCTCTACGGGAGTAATAGCATCAGCGGGATACTCAAATGGCTCGTGATTAGAACTACTAAAGGCCAGCACAAAATAGGGCTGCTTAGTATCATCACGCTGCATGAGTTGTTGGTGTAAACGATCCAATAAGTCTTCGTCAGATACCCCCCAGCTCCCTTCAAATTTAGGCTCAGTAAAAGCTCGTTGGTCGACAATAGAAGCGAAGCCATTACCACTAAAAAAGCTAGCCATGTTGTCGAAGTGAGCTTCACCGCCATACAAGAACTCCGTGTGATAGTGCTGCTGCCGCAACAAACTGGCTAAGGTGAAAAAATCTCGTTGTGAGTGAGTTAATTTTACCGTCGAGCGAGCACGGGTAGGTAAGAAGCCAGCAACAACAGCTTCAATACCACGAACCGAACGAATACCAGTCGCATAAAGTTGCTCAAACCACCATCCATGTTGCTTCAATTGTTCAAGATTTGGCGTTAAAGACTGGCCGTTCACGGTTTTACCGCCGAGTGACGGGACAAAAGTGGCTCCTAAGCTTTCTTCTAAAATAATGACTATATTCAGAGGTTTATCACGCTGAATGCTAGCAGGCTGATAATGTAAGGTGGGTAATTCAGGATGGCTAAACTGATAATTTTTAAGATAGGGTTCGGTTTTTATTACTGCAAAAATATCTGCATCTGAAAGTTGACTATAACCTCGGTTCGCTTGGCTCTCATGTTTCAAATTATAGAGAGCATACAGTAACGTATAGCCTGAACTTAAATGTAAGCTATTGATAAGCGGATCTGCCGTGGTGGCGAAAAAAGCCGGATTAGCGGGACGATGAGACCAAGTGGAGCGCACTCCTATCAGCGCCACTGCGAGTGCTAACGGAAGTATCAGAGCGATTTGCCAACGGGATACCGTATGACTGGGTTGACGTAGTTGATATTGGCTGACACGAAATAAACCCCAGCCTAAGGCCATTGATGCCACGATGGAGAGGATTAACCAGCCCCGAAACCCATGCCAAAGGGTAGCAAATACTTCTGCTGGATAAGCCAAATATTCAAAGAAAAGGCGGTTAGGGCGGGTATCGTATTGGGCGATGAAGGCAGGTGTTGCTAGTTCCATAAACAGCATAAAAAAGCTAAAAAGCGTGAGCAGCCATACACTAAAGCGCTGCCACGCTTGCTGTGCATGGGCTAGTAGGAAGATAGGTAACACCAACAGCACCAGTAAAGCACCATAGCCAAGCATAATGAAATCAGCACGTACGCCACTCAGTAAATAGTGACTCAGTTGGGTAGCTGCCGATGCTCGCTCGTGATACAGATACCAGTACGCCAGTCTAAAAGCACCCAGTAAAACTAAATTTATCCCATAAAAATAGGCGAGTGGACGCAACACCATCAATGCGTGGGGGTGTTTTAACGTCTGCATGGTAAGCCTTACTATCTAGCTAAAAACATGCTTTCTAGATTATTTTTGTTGGCTTAAGGCAAGCTTAAGAAAAACCAGATAAGCTTGCTTACACAATTGAGCAACCATTCATTCACGTGCGGGTACCCGTGGCTTATGAAATCAAATAAAACAGGCATCGCAAGAATTATTCACGCCACTTTTAATTCACTTCGTGGCATTAAAATGGCGTGGCGCTATGAAGCTGCGTTTCGGCAAGACTTGCTATTAGCTACGGTATTAGTGGTCATTGCAGTTAGCTTAGAAATAACCTTGAGCGAACGCTTATTGCTGATTCTCACGGTCTTTATTTTACTGATTACTGAGCTCTTAAATTCAGCGGTAGAAGCCGTCGTTGACAGAGTGGGGGCGGAGTTTCATGAACTCAGCGGCCGTGCGAAAGATATCGCCTCGGCTGCTGTGTTTTTTGCGTTAGTACTCATGGCCGTAGTATGGGGCAGTGTCTTATTCGCTGTCGCTGGTTTTTAAAGATGCTGATTTAACCATTGAGTTAATTGGGCTGGCCCCATGGCACCTGCTTGGCGCGCAATCTCTTGCCCATTCTTAATCAACATCAAGGTAGGAATACTACGAATCATAAAATGCTGAGCTAGATGAGGCTCGGTCTCGGTACTGATTTTCACAAATCTGGCTTGATTGGCAAATGGCTTAGCTACTTGCGCAAATATCGGCGCAAATTGCTGGCAGGGTCCGCACCAACTGGCCCAAAAATCTACCACCAAGGGTAAGTCACTGTCGCGGTGAACCCGAAACTGATCGGCGTTTACGGCAAAGGCTTCGCCGCTAAACAGGGGAGCTTTACAGGCGCCGCATTTCGCCTCGGCTCGCGGCTTATCGTTAGCGACGCGATTCTTCTTATGGCAACTAGGGCAGGCAGCAATGATGGTGCTCATAGGTCACGGCTCCTTATTATTTAGAATTTACTAAAGTATCATGATGAACAATATGGAGTGAAGGAGTGGATAAATCAAGTTGCTTGTTGAAAAAGCTTAGAGGTGCGCGACAGGCATAAAAAAAGAGCGACCGAGTCGCTCTTTTTCATTTAAACCAACGCTAACGTATAATTATACGGCAACGATGTTTTCAGCTTGTGGGCCTTTAGGACCTTGAGTGATCGTGAACGATACACGTTGGCCTTCGGCTAAAGTTTTGAAACCGGTGCTAGCAATGGCGCTAAAGTGAGCAAATACGTCTGCGCCACCTTGTTGCTCAATAAAACCAAAACCTTTTGCTTCGTTAAACCACTTTACGGTACCAGTTACTGTATTAGACATAATATTAATCCTGAAATTTAAAAAGTTTGCTGCCATAGCAAGCTGCTATGAACAGAGTCATGCGGGTAAAAAAATGGAAATTTAAAACTACAGGACGAAGATTTACTGCTAATAATGCTACGTAGAGGAGATTTAACTTGCTGTTTCTTAACCAACGCCGCCTACTCTACGCTTATTCTCACATAAGTCAAAGGTTATTTTCTGGGCAAGCCTGAATGCCTCGCTTGACCTCGCGGTTTTGCGTTCATAAGTTGATAGGGTTACAATCCGCGCCCAGCCCGTCTAAGTTTCTGTACGCTTGAACTAGCCTTGATTTTTTAATTAAAAAGCAAATTAACTCAAAAGCGAAACTCTATTTATGCTCAAAACCATTCAGAACCAGTGGTTTTCAAATATCCGTGGCGATTTGTTAGCGGGTATTGTGGTTGCCCTAGCTCTTATTCCCGAGGCTATTGCCTTTTCTATCATCGCCGGTGTGGACCCTAAAATTGGTCTTTATGCCTCTTTTTGTATCGCGGTAATCATCGCCTTTACGGGAGGGCGTCCAGGCATGATCTCAGCCGCAACGGGCGCGATGGCGTTATTGATGGTGACCTTAGTACGCGACCACGGACTGGAATATTTATTAGCCGCAACCTTATTAACCGGGGTGTTGCAGATTGGGGCAGGCTACTTAAAGCTCGGTTCGTTGATGCGGTTTGTGTCGCGTTCGGTGGTAACCGGCTTTGTTAACGCGCTAGCTATTCTGATTTTTATGGCGCAACTACCTGAATTAACCAACGTAACTTGGCATGTGTACGCCATGACCGCGGCAGGCTTAGGTATCATCTATCTATTCCCGTACGTACCTGTGATCGGCAAAATGCTGCCATCGCCGCTGGTTTGTATCATCTCGTTAACGCTGGTCGCCATCTTCTGGAACATCGATATTCGCACCGTAGGCGATATGGGCGACTTACCTGATACCTTACCTATTTTCTTGTGGCCGGATGTACCACTTAACCTAGAAACGCTGGCGATTATCTTCCCTTATTCAGCCGGATTAGCCGTGGTAGGTTTATTAGAATCTTTAATGACAGCGACTATCGTTGATGACCTAACCGATACTCCCAGCGACAAAAACCGTGAATGCAAAGGCCAAGGCATTGCCAACATCGGGGCTGGCTTGATGGGCGGTATGGCCGGTTGTGCGATGATTGGGCAGTCGGTGATAAACGTTAAATCGGGCGGGCGGACGCGCTTATCTACCCTCACCGCAGGGGTGTTCTTAATGGTTCTGATTTTGGTGTTGGACGAGTGGCTCACGCAAATCCCGATGGCGGCCCTAGTTGCAGTGATGATCATGGTATCTATTGGTACTTTCAGTTGGGATTCTATTCGCAACCTCAAAAAACACCCGTTATCTACCAACATTGTGATGGTCACCACGGTGATCGTGGTGGTGGCGACTCATAACCTCGCCATTGGTGTGGGCGTGGGTGTGTTACTAGCCGCCATGTTCTTTGCCAATAAGATCGGTCACTTTATGAATGTATCTTCGAGCATAGATGCAGCGGGCACCGAGCGTATTTATACCGTGGTGGGTCAAGTATTTTTCTCCTCGGCCGACAAGTTCATAGACTCGTTTGATTTTAAAGAAGCCATTGATAAGGTTGTGATTGATCTCACCAAAGCTCATTTTTGGGACATCACTGCCGTAGGTGCGCTTGATAAAGTAGTGATTAAATTCCGTCGTGAAGGCGCAGATGTTGAAGTGCGAGGCTTAAACCAAGCCAGTGCCACCATCGTTGACCGCTTTGGCGTACACGATAAACCCGACGCCGCTGATAGCATTATGGGCGGCCATTAAAATAATAATAAGGGGAAACTGATGTCATACGTGATTAGCTGTATTGATGGTGCCTCGCGCAACACCGCGGTAAGTGACTATTCGGCTTGGGCCGCCAAACAATTAGCGGCTCCGGTGATGTTGTTGCATGTACTAGATGAGCTGAAATCGAAAGCTACAACGGAATTATCGGGCAACATTGGCCTAGGCACGCGCGAGCATTTGCTCGAACAATTAGCGGGTTTAGATGCCCAGCGCGCAAAAGTAGCACTTGAGCACGGTCATGTGATGTTGCAACTGGCAGAAGACAAGCTGCACAAACTGGGGGTAACCGAGGTGGTGCAACGTCAGCGCCATGGCGAGTTAGCCGAGAACCTACGAGCACTTGAAGGTGACGTCCGGTTAGCTGTGTTAGGTTTACATGGCGAGGCCTCAGCGAACACATTGCAACAGGTTGGCAGCCAGCTAGAAACCGTGATTCGCACGGTGCACCGACCGCTATTGCTAACCCCCGATACCTACAGCGAGCCACGTTCAGCGATGCTGGCATTTGATGGCAGCAAAACCACTCAAAAGGGCGTCGAGATGTTGGCGCAAAGCCCGTTATTTAAAGGCATGCCGATTCACGTGGTGATGGTGGATGCCGATACCGCCAACAACTGGGACAAACTAAAGTGGGCCGAACAAGTTCTGCAGGCCGCTGGCCATGAAGTGATAGTGGCACTGCGCGCCGGCGACGTGGAATCCACCTTGCACCAGTATCAAACCGAACACAACATCGACTTGATGGTGATGGGCGCTTTCGGCCACTCGCGCATTCGCCAATTCCTGGTGGGCAGCACCACCATGGCGATGCTAAAAGAAAGTCGCACCCCCACGCTCGTACTGCGCTGAAGGACTTGCAGACCCACCTCCGGACCCGGCTCCGGCCCTAGCTCCGTAGGTGGGGCCGCACCGCTTTCCAAGCTTGCAAAGCGTAAGCGATCGTCGCATTATCTTGTAGCAGAAACAACAAGGAATGGGGCGAAGGCATGCCAACTAATAATCAAAAGGGTTCAAGCAAAGAAGGCGCCATCCGGCTGCTACTTCATTTGCAGGCATTGTATCAAGGGCCCAAAACCATCAGCCAACTGATGGAATCCCTCGACGGTCAAGGCGCCGTAAGCAGCAAGGTGCGCCGCAGCGTGCAGCGCGATATGGCAGCGCTAGAAGGCTACTTCGGAGTGTATCGCGACGACGACAACGTGTGGCACATCGACCGCAGCGACTTCGACAAACTGTTTGATATTGAAGACTCGGTGGCACTGGCGCTACTGGTGGCTGAAAAGCAACTGGCACATATCACCCCCAGCCATATCCTAGAGCCACTTAACGGCCTGTTTAAACGCGCCCAAGCCAAACTCAACAACAGCGACACCGCCGCGGCGAACTGGAGCAAGCGGGTGCGTGTGGCACCAGCGTCACACCACCTAAAGCCGCCCAAAATCAACAAGACCATTTACCAGCGGCTGATTAACGCAGCTCTCAGCCAAGAAGTGCTCAAAGTGGATTATCACAGCCATCAAGGTGACGCCGCCAAGCAATTAACCGTCACCGCCTTGAGTATTTTTTATCGCGGCAGCGTGCCATACCTCATTTGTCGCATGCACAGCAGCGACCCAGCACACCAAGATAAAATTCGACAGCTTCCTTTTTCACGCATCAGTGCGGTAAAACAAACACTGTTTGATGAACCTCGCGTGCAAGGCTTTAACCTAGCCGAATATGAAGAAAATGGTGAGTTGGCCTTTCGTTACGGCGAGCCGTTTGAGCTGCACCTGGAGATCTTTAATTCAGTGCGCCGCGAAGTAGAAGACTCGCACCTGGGCGAAAACCAAAAAATCACCCCTATTAATGGCCATGACACCGTATTTAACATGACGGTTACCGTGCCGTACACGCTGAACCTGATTCAGTGGCTACTGGCCCGCGCGCCCTACTTAAAAGTAAAGGCACCGGCTGATTTTCGGCAGAAATTCTACAAAGAAGTGGCGCGCGCCCTGCAGCACGACACCGCCGAGCACGTGGAATTACCGCAAGAGCGAACGTTTTAGTTAAGAGTGAATCATGTCAGCGGCGCGAATACCTTCGCGTTGCTGGCAGGCTTTGAGCAGCGCAAAAAAATTCCGCACGGTAGCGTTACCATTGGGGCCGAGCATGCGGCGCAGACTTGGCTCAAGCATATTGATTTCACTTGCGACATCGCCAAACGCCTGTGTGCCATTCAAATAATCACGTAGCAAGGAATTTCCCACCGCAATGTCCCCCTCAAGATATGACTCCAGAGCCTCCATAAGTAAAGCCTTACGGTATTCAGGTTTTTTGCAAAGCTCCATAACCGTTTCTTTAAATTCGCGTGAGAGTGGCATATTTGCACCTTTTATTTCAGCGTTTGCGATAATCATCTAAGTACCTTTTTGCCAGTTCGATCGTTGCTCGTTGCGTCGATTTGTCACTACCGGCTAATAAAATGATTAATTTTGCTCCGTCGAAGCAGTAATAAATTCGATATCCGGGGCCAAAATGTAATCTTTTTTCTAAAAGTCCTGGAGCATGGTTGATAGCCTTAAAATCACCAAAATTTCCTGCCTCCATTTGAACAATGGCTTTGGTGATTTTAGCTTGCGCTCGGACATCTTTGATGTTGAGCAACCACTCTCGAAATGGGCTTCTTCCATCACTGTCGACGAATTCGTGCGCGACTCGTAGAACTGACTCGTTTGGCATTTTCAATTAACAAATTCCTTTTGTTAATATAATAACGTTTATGTTATTAATCAAGGTGGAAGTTATCAAAACTGAATCGACTATAGACTGGATTTAAGATTGGTTTTTAAAAATACGAAATAACCCACATTAAAGCAGGCGACACAAGTTGTCACCCGCGGTAGGCATACTTGAGCTCAAGCTAAGGAGCCCTGTATGCAAGATCGTACCTCTGGAAATTTTCTTCATCAGCAAGTCACGCCCGTTATTGATTTAACAGACCCGCAAGCGGTGTGGACTGATTTGATTAAATGCGAACAAACGCACACCATTAATTTACGTCAGTCTGCGTCACAGAAGCATCATATTAGCCTGCGTGGTATGCCGTTGTTACAGCGTATTACTAACCCTGCGCAGGTGCCACTGGTGCTGCACCTTGATCTCCATGCAAAAAAACAAACAGCCGCTGGTAGCATCCATATCGAAGGGCCAATAAACCACGTTGACTTAAGCTGGCAGGGCGGGGACTATTTGCATCAACGAAGCCTAAAAACTGATTATAAGCAGCTGTTGGTAGTGCCGTTTACGGTGTTAGATAACCCCAACGTCGCCGCACAACTGCAACAGTTGTGCGAGCGAAGCCTGGTGATCATTTATCAGGCTAACAGTCGGGCCAGCAGCTACGCCAGCACTTATGAACACCCACCACGAACCGAGCTTACCCTCGATTTTCGGGGCGACATTGTGCTGCATGGCTTAAGCGATATCACCGCACTACACCTCAAGCACAACAATTTCGTGCAAGCCATCAATTGCCAAAAGCTCATGTACGTGAACGGCATTGCTGAGCAGGTGCGGTTAAACAACTGCGGCGAAAACCAGCTGGTATTCACCGGCATCCAGTACCTCATCGATCTCACTGATTGCTGCATCCACCGCTTAACCATTGAAAACGCCGAACTGTTGGGCGTGCGGGGGAAAAGTTATCTCGACCGAGCAGATATTCCTACCCATACCAAAATGACCACCATGAGTATGATCAATGGTGACGTGTTTCCGCGCATTAATGAAGGCACGCTGCAACAATTGCTCACGCAGTTTGAGAAGGCTCCAGCGCAGCAACGCGATCAGGCCATACGCCAGCTGTTGGGCACGGTGGGCAACGCCGCGCACAGCAAAGCACAATTGTACGGTATCCGCCTGTTAGCAGATTTGGCCAAACGTGAGCCGCAGTATCACTCACAAATATTGCAAGCACGCGACGACATGTTGAAAACCGCAAGCAACAACATGCCGTCGCAACATACCCACCGTGAATGGCGCTTTCCCGCCGACCTTGAACTAGAGGGCTGGCAAGCCGACGTGCAACTGTGGTGCGAACTAACCAAAACACATCCGAAAGAAGTCGATAAATATTACCGACATCATTTACTGCGGTTCGCCCACAAGCCGCGGGTGTACTACGCGTTGGTTACTGTGTTGCTGCAAAACCAGCAGTATCAGCGCTTGGTGTTGGTGCTGCGCAACATCGACGCCGAGCAACGGTTTAACCGAGTTCGGCGCATGGCGCTGAACTCTGAGGTGGTGATGAAAGCCATGCGGCGCTTGGTGTTGAGTATTGATAGATGGCCTAGCAGCCTTGCCCGTACGGTGATATCGCACCTGTTTAAACGCTGCGATGCGAGCGATTTACCGCTCCTTGGCAACAAGCTGTTAAGCCAAGCGCCGCAGCTAACACGGAAGATAGCGCTGCAAATGGCAAGCCAGCGCCCGGAATGCCGCACCACCTTTATGGCACTGGCTTTGGGCACCACACCGACACAGGAGCTCTCAAATGTCTAACATGTACAGCTGTAATCCCGATGACGTGAAAGCTATTATCCATGCACAGTTGCAACTTATCCAAAGCGACCCAGCACAAGCACAAGCCCTCGCGCCGCTGATGCTGTGGGGCGCCCCTGGGGTAGGAAAAAGCACTATAGTGCGCGAGATCTGCCAGCAGCACGGCATCCAGTTCATCGATATTCGTTTAGCCCAGCGCGAACCTGTTGATTTACGCGGTTTACCCGTACCCAATGGCGACCACGTTGACTGGCTGCTGGCGGGCGAGTGGCCACGCGACCCCAACAGTCGTGGCATTATTCTGTTTGACGAGCTAAGTGCTGCCGACCGCACACTACAAGCCGCCGCGTACGAAATCATCCTTGACCGTAGGTTAGGTGACTTATACAGCCTGCCGCCCGGTTGGCTCGTTATGGGCGCCGGTAACGGCATGGACGACCGAGCGGTGTCTTACAGCTTCTCAAGCGCTTTGGCGAATCGCTTTTGCCACCTTGAGTTACAACCCAACGCCGAACAATGGTGTTTATGGGCGCGCGAGCAGGGCTTACATAGCGCCGTGATCGCCTTCTTAAAATACGCCCCACAGCACTTTTTCATGCTCGATGAAAATAGCGAGCGTGGCTGGCCCAGCCCGCGCTCATGGGAACGGGTGGCGCGCCTGCTGAGCAGCAGCACAGGCCTCAACCGTCATCAACTGCGGATTATGGTCAACGGCCTCATCGGGCCCGCTGCCGCCGTGCCATTTTTTGGCTTTTGGGAGCTGGAAGACGAGCTGCCGAATGTCAACGACATGCTCCTGGGTAAGATTCCGGTCAGCGTGCCCAAACGCAGCGATGCCACCTATTTATTCTGTGCCGCCATAACAGAACAGCTATGGCGTGGCGATAAATCACAACGTGCGCAGCGGCTGAATGTATTTTTTGAGATTAGCTTACGGCTGAACTCCGACTTTGCCACCATGCTCATGCTGGACGCCATGCGCGATACCAGTCGCAACGCGGCTATTGCTAACCGCAACGCCAGCCTATTCGGTGAAACCATGGGCAATACCGACACCATTCACCCGCAGCGCTCGGCCTGGCTTATTGAGCACCCAGCGTATGAGCAATGGACCGCCAAACACGGGCAAAGCTTTGCCAATGCACTTGCGCAGGGCGATCTTATGCCGACAGCTAACGCCAGCAACAATGCCAGCAACAATGCTGAGGCGGCCCTATGAGCGCCCCCGCGTATGACAACGACAGTCAAGACCTGCAGCGCCAACGCGAGCTGGTACAAACGCTGGAAAACGACCGTAGCTTGTTGTTGCTCACCCAGCCCTTTACCGCCGCACTCGCTATGCGCCTGAAAATTGTCGCCGTGGGCGGAACACTTAGCGAAAGCCAGCGCATTCCAACTGCTGCCACCGATGGTAAGGCCATTTACTTCAACGTCGATTTTGCCGACCGCATTGACGCCAAAACGCGCCGCTTTGTGCTCTGCCACGAAGTATGGCACTGCGTGATGGGGCACTTAAGCCGGCGGCTATACCGCCAGCCCATGCGCTGGAATATCGCTATTGATTACGAAGTTAACGCCATTTGTCACGAACTGCTGGGCTATCATCCAGAGGGATGCTTGATCGCTAAAACCAAACACGGCTTCGAGCGCAATGAAAGTGCCGAAGAAATTTACGAGCGCATACAAGTTACCGAACAAGCCGCCAGCCAAGTGCTCGATACGCACCTAGAAATGAGCGATATCACCGCCACCGAATGGCAAGAATTCACCCAGCAGCTAATGGCCAGCGGCAGGGGCATTGGCAAGTTACCCGGGCATTTAACCCAACGTATCAAAGGCATTGTCACACCACCCATGCCCTGGCAACAGCTGTTGCGGCGTTATATTCAGCGTCAATTACGCGGCGAACGGCAATGGTTTCCGCCTTCACGCCGGCACATTCACCGCGGGTTGTATTTACCTCGGCAACGCAGCGAACACATTGATCTGACCTTGGCGTTGGACACATCGGGTAGCTGCATTCCTTATCTTGGCCAATTCTTAGAGCAATTGCGGCACTTGCTAGGGAGTTTCGCCTCATATCAAGTGACTATATTGCAATGTGACAGCAAAATTCAGGATATTCGCCAAGTAAGCCCCGATCGGCCGCTAACCATCAGTGATTATCAGGTGAGGGGTTTTGGCGGCACGGCTTTTCATGAAGTGTTTGACTATGTTCGCAGCAATCCAACCCAAGCCCTCGTATTCTTTACCGACGGCCACGTGGATTTACCATCACAGCCGCCATCACAACCGGTACTTTGGGTGATTGCTCCGCAGGGCCGTAAGCGCATGCCTTGGGGAGAAGTAGCGCTGATGAAATAATAATTAAATTTTCAACGTCAATGCTACAAAACATTAAAGTTAGTGAATCTATGTGTTAGATTCGTATCAAGGGAAAATAACCACAAAAAGGAAATATCATGTCCATGTTCAATTCAATTGATTTTGCCGATCCGAAAACTCGAACCCAACTGTTTATTTTTGTTGCTGTGGTGATGATTATTTCGTGGATCACACTCATTGACCAGTTTGCCGTTGATTACGTAAATGATGCGTTAGCGCAAGCGACTATCGCCTTTGCGTCGGCTCGGCTTGCCAATGCAATTGTCGCCACACTGCAATCGTTTTCATTCGAGTTTTACAGCATGCAGTTGGCATTTGGTGAGGCATTGTCGCCACTACATGACATGATTGAAGAATTCTCAGACGTAATGAAAGCGGCTATAGTCTCGCTGCTACTGCAAAAATTGCTAGTAGAAATTGTCTCAGATTTCACATTTAATACTTTGCTTTCAGTGTCAGCTGTCACCTTTACTGTAAGCTTGTTTTTCAAAAAGGTGCGCTACCAGTTAATCGCTTTTAAGGTTTTTCTAACCTTAGCCGCACTGCGTTATCTGGTTGTCTTTGTCGTGGTTTTAAACGGTACTGTGGCCATGTTGTTTCTCGATGAAACTATCGAAAAGCAAACAGTGATAGTGAGTTCTGTTGAGGATAGTGTGCGCTCAATTGAAAAATCGACCCCACAAATTAGCCGTGAACTAAAGCAAGAATTAGAAGCAGAAATTAGTCAGCTCGATCAGCAGCTTGAGCAATTGCAACAACGCCAAAGCCAACTTGAGTTGGAATTACGAGACAGTCTCCGCACTTTGAACGAACATAAAGAAAAGCGGGCACAAATTCTTGAAAGTATGCCAACCACTGAGCGGTATAACCCGTTGGCTAAAAATCCAGAATTAGACAACCTCAAAATATTAATCAGTGCGCTTGAAAATATTATTGAAGATGGCGAAGACGAACTCGACGACAACAAAGAACAGCAACAAGATATTGTTGAAGCTAAAATGACCTTTGAAGCTGAATTACGTGGCGAACCAACAGGCTTTCTGGATTCTATTTCTAAATCGATTTCTAATTTAGGCGACAAGATTAGTGGTTTTCGCGATGCCTTTAAATATGAAAAGATCAAAGATCTTATGACCGATGCGATTGACGCAATGCTAAAAGCTATCGTGCCGTTTATTTTGAAAGCTATATTACTGCCGCTGCTGTTTTTATTCCTGTTTAGCCGTATTTTCAAAACCATTTGGAATATAAACATTAATGTACTGGATCCGTTAAACCAGAATAAAAAGACTGACGAGAAGCCAGAGCAAAAGACGGAGCCAAGCAATGCCTGAGCAACTCAGTTTTGAATTCGGATGGTGGGTACTTGTACCCATCATCTTTTTTTATGCACTCGGGATTTGGATGGGCAACACCCAGCGATTAACCGTGTACCGCAATTACACCGACGTTATGATCGTCGGCTTGCTGGTAATATTACCCACCGCCGTTTTAGGCTTTATTCTGTTGGTAGCCCATGGCGAAACATCAGCCGAAAGCGACATGAGTTATACCTTTTGGCTGTTGATGGGCTTAGCCGCAGTTCTAACCGTGGTACTGCTGATTATTGTCGTGCGTACCTGGCGTGATAATCCCAACCCACTAAAAATGCTGTTAGCGCTTTATGTGAAAATACCCACAGGCATTTTGTTCTTCTTCAATTTTGTCGGAATATTTAAAGGCGCAAACAGAAAGTCACGGCGCAATTCCACCATGTGGACACTGATTATGACCCCGTTGTTATATGGACTGGTCGTAGATAAATCTGGCATGAGTAAATTACGCGCGCGACGTCGCTAAAGTGTTTAACGAATACCTTTAAAACTAATTCACCAAGTGCGACACAAACCGTCATCCCTAGGATTCACAATGGCATTCGTGGAGAAAAATTATAAGTGGAAAAGGGGATGACAAATGAACAAGCCAATATCAACGTGCCAACTGGTGCACTTATTAACACGCATACAGAGTACGCCCTACATCAACTGGATGTCGATGTGGGGTCGGCAAAAACAGTTTGATGAATTGCATGCCGAGCTGGATCGGCGTGGTTACAGCGGCCCACGGCCAAGCCGACAACTAAAACGCTTACGGGTGGAAGATATCAACCTAGCGTTGTTCAACACCGACCCCATGCATACCTGCTGCGTTGAGAACGACTGCAAAGATGAATACATGCACATTGCCGCACATGCGTTCAAACTTGCACAGCAAGGCTTTGCCATGGAGGCCGCGCTCTATCAGGCATTGAGCAGCAGTTTTGACGAAGACATGGTGCGTGGCGAACACATCGAAAACGTCATCGCCTTATTGGTTGGCATGCCGGTGGCTGCGGTTGAACTGGCGGGTGGTACACATGCCTGATACAGCTAGCACCAACCAGCAACGCCTCGAACAGTTGAAGGCTTTTTATACTGCAGGCGCAGCGAATGATCGTGGTTATACGCTGTTCGATTTATGGAGCAAGCCCGACAGCTGGCTGGAGCGCAGCCATATGTTTATTCAGTGGATGTTTCCGTTAACCACCGCCAGCGCAGGCAATATGTATGCACCGGTATTAGATGACCCGACCATCAATTTTTTGCGCAACAACGCCCGTGCCCAAGACCATCTCGTACGCAGCTTTGTCCGTTTTTGTGCGCTGTTAGGCCTTAAGGTGATCAACACCGAGCAGGGCCCGCAATTAACCATCGGCGATAATTTTGCGGAGCGCAAAACGGATTGGTTTACCTTTGACTCGCACAACAATGCACGCATTACGCGCGTGCTAACGAGTTTAAAGCTACTCGGTCGAGAAGATTTAGCTAAGCTTATGTATGAGGGCCTGCTCAAACTGATGGCGGATGAACCCGGCTGTGGGATAGGGGAGTATGCTGTGGGGCGCTGGAGGGAGGCCAAATGAAGGGAGTTGATACTATGGAAAGACGAACTCAAGCTATCTTACTTATTTCGTCATTAATTAACTCGCAGGAAGCAAAATACGTGAAGCCGCTTACTGTGAATGAATATGGCTATTTCGCATGTTGGTTGGCAATGAATGGGTTTTCTGAGGAAGATTTGTTAAGTTCTTCTTCAATTATAAGGCCGCTTCTAACCCGATTTGGCAGCAAGGTTTGCAATCAAACAAATTGGCGCTTATAACTCCCCAGTATCCAGAGTCTGGTTTTTCAACTGCAAACGCGATGATTAGAAACAAATACATCTATGCCATGTCGTGCGCTGCCGTTGTGGTTTGCTCAGGCGAAAAAGGCGGAACCTGGCAGGGGGCACAGCAGAATCTTAAGCATGGTTGGGCTCCTCTTTTTGTTTCAAAGCACGAAGAGCCGCTGCAATTAGGTAATTCAAAATTACTGGCTTACAATTCGAAGAACAAATTACAAGCAACGCCCATTAACGCAGAGAATTTTAGTGAATTATTAATGAGTAAGATCTCGATCCAACTCATTTAGACAAGGAAACGTCCGTGAATTTTAAATTAGCAGACATCATTACAGATACGAACAAAGACATAGCTTCGTCACTTTATATTGACCCACTTGGCATGCTGGTTATTTGGTCGAGTTATGGAGAGGCGATATTTGAAAAGCGTGTGAATTCGATTTCGAATGATGTTCGCAATTTTACGGTTAATTTAATGCACCATGGGGTAGTTCAGTCTCTAATTGCCGACAGTTCATTTGTTATTCCAGAACATCTCAAAAATTTTGTCGGTGATAAAACGAGTTCCCGCTTTGCCCAAACCTGCTTGCTTCATTTAGAAAATATCTATGTGTTTTCGATGCTTACCGCAAAGGAAAAGAATGTCGATACATCGGGAATACTCGGTAGTAATAATGGTCGTAAAATCTTAGATGCGGAAGACGAAAACCCCAAACTTGTTTTTACCACCAACAGAGAGGGCCAAATTCTGGTGCGTCAATTGGGCTTAGGTGTTAGCGGGCGTTATCGCACACCGTTTTTAGAGCTTGGCTATTTTGATAAGTATTACCACTATAACCATGACGATGTTTCAAAACAGCGTTGGGATGACTATGGACAACTGCTCGCAAAAGAATCGCTTTTACAATCGTACTTTGATGCTGCTGTATCGCACATTAAGCGGTTAATAAAAAATACTGAAAGCTCAAAATTACCACCTGAAATTCAGTTCAAGAATATATCTGAAGGATTAAAGCAAACTTGCAGGTCAGCCTTTTTGTCTTCGAAAGAAGTTGGAAAAATCACGCGTGATTATTGGCTTAACGTAACGGGCCTAGATCACGGTTCCGCTGGAGCCTTATTAAAGGTTTTAAAGCTGAACTCAGAAAAGGAAAAAGTAGTTCCTATCGAACCAGAAAACATAATTGCAGATGCGTTGGATTTAACTGATGGTGAAGCGCGACAAAAACTTGAACATGTCATGCAAGTTGAGCCCTTTCTAACCCGTATAAATTTGTTGTTTACGCTCATTTGCCGCCAAAATTCTCAAACGATGCGAGATATCGAGAGTGAGTGGCTGAAGTATGGCGGGACCAACGCAACATTGGCAGACCTGTATAAGAATATTTCTTATTCAGCCAAACAGGTTTTAACAGGTTCTGCACGACACCGATTCGAAAAATTATCAGGTGTCGCTCAATGTGACACCTTGCAGCAGCAAATAGCAGAGCTAATCAGCTACCACAAATCCGTAATGCACACGCGAGGGCAGCAACCTTGGGTAGAATTGCGAAATGGCATAACCAAATTACATGCACGACCACTAAGCCCTCCTGATTCTGCCAAAGAACTCAAATGGGTAAATTCCTATTACTTGCACCAATTTAATAACTTAATACGCGGCTATTTTGGAGGAAACGACCATGCAAATGATTGATTCATTCAAACAAGCGATTAAGCAAGTTGGGAAGGTTGAAAAGGTATGGCTTACAAGCTTTACAATTGATATTGAGTTTATTGAAACCTATTTGCTGCCCATTATTGTGGATGACGCGAATAATAAACCGCGAACGCATATGGATTACGAGCGGTTACAACAGCTTTATGTTGAAGCAGGCATTGATGTTCGTGTTTTCTGCGATAAGCGATTCTTGGAAGGTGAGGCCAGTAGCCGTTTAAAGCGCACGTCAATTCCGGTGCATGGCGTATTGCCGAGTCTCGGCGCTCCCAAAAACAAACGGTTTACAGAAGATAGCTTATTTCACCCCAAGGTTATTTATATTCAAGGCGAAGAAGGTGCTGTGCTTGGCGCTGGCAGCGCTAATTTAACTGTTTCAGGTTGGGGTCGGAATAGGGAAGTTTTTAAGTTTGTTGCGGTTAATTCAAAGAAATTATCCACATCGATATATGAGTTTTTTAAAGGCACTTTTAAAAGCGCAAACGTTAAAGATTTTGACAGGAAACGGTTACCGAATTTAGGCAACTCCGAAACTGAAGAAGTTGAGTTTCATCATAGTTTTTCAGATACGAATTTTATCAATCGCATGATCACGGCCGACTCCCGCGAACTTACCGTGTGGTCACCCTATTTTTCTAAAAGCATTTCAAGCTTTATCGATAAGATAGAAAGCATCACAAATAACCGTGAAATCACGTATCGAATTGTGCCTGATCTTGTCAACGGTAAAACCATTCGCTCCGCCGCCGATGAAAGTTTGAAGCAACACCTGCAGTCTCAAAAAATAACTTTTCACAAGCGCCCAGAAGCAATCGAAGCTGATGAATTTGCGATGGTGCATGCGAAAATCTGGGCCACAGAAAAGGATATTGCAATAGGTTCATGGAATTTCACGCAGCCAGGCTGTAATTTGATATCCGGAAATTCTAGCCGGTCTTCCAACGATGGTGGCAATTCAATTAACGTAGAAGCGGGGTTAATTTTCTCCGCTGCAGAGGCTCCATGTCTTTATGGTGAGATGATTGATAAGCCGCAATTTAGCGACCGTTCTGAACTTGAGCGTGAAAAGCTAGAAGTACCATCACTGCCACCTTTTAACGTACAAGTCACGCTCGATTGGCAGCAGTTATCGTATCAACTTAACGTGAGCAATTTGCTTTGCGCCGACGAATTAAAGCAATACACACTAACATTACCCGGCGTAAAATCGCCTGTAGCAATTGAACCTGCCGAAAGTGGACAAACCTTAAAGGTCAATGACGAACAGGCACTTATCAATAATCGCCGCTTTTTCATTAAGAAAGGTGATGAAATTGAAAGTTCAGGATTTATTATTGAAACGAATAAAGATTATCGACGCAGCCAGAAGTTTGAGGATTTAACTAACCTTATTGATGCTGCAGCCTTAAGCATGGACCATGAAAACAGTCAGAGACTGGTCTATCGATTCAGCGCTAGCCCAGATGACAATTCAGAATCATGGGAAGATAAGCAAATTGAAGTTAATCGAGAATCACCGACAGCAAGTTATTTTAAACTCTTTTTAGCGTGTCAAAACTTCAGCAAGCGGCTAGAGGAAATCGCTCAAACTCCCAAGTCGGCTCGTAAGAAAGAGCGGCAACTCAAAAAATTCGATCAAATTTTATTATCCATGCCTGGCTGCCTCCTTGAATGGGTTGAGAAAGCTAACGAGCAACAAGACGACTCCGTTTATTCTTGGTTTATAGCCGAAGAAGTGAAGCAACTTGTGCAGCTAGCCCAGCAATATAGAGCTCAGTTAGCAAACGATAATTTTGATTGGTCTCGCTTCAATATAAATCAACAAAAACCGTCACAACTTTCGCCGGAACTTATTTCATGGATACGCACAGAGGGAAATTACACTGGTGCAATCGAGAAGGAAACTCGCTAATGGAATGGGAAATTATAACGCCAGAATTGGTCAGCGAAGCCATTAACTTCAACGCGACAAAGGACGAGAAGTGGCAATACGAGAGCGCTAAGCGTGATTCGATGGCGGCAAAACAAACCGAGGGTGTGGCGTATTTATGGAACCTGCTCAGTAAGCATAATATTGCGCTATTGGCCGACGAAGTTGGCACCGGGAAAACCTTTCAAGCGCTTGCTGTAGCTGCATTATTATGGAAACAAAAGCCACATGCTCGTGTATTGGTGGTCGCGCCAAATACAACGTTATGTACCCAGTGGCGCAATGAATACGAAACCTTTGTACGCAAGCTCTATAAACAAATTGATCATAAAGTAAAAAGCTGCGTAAACGACAAACCTGTACAGGGAATGGAAATAGCTAAAAGTTTAGATGAGCTAGCTGCGGTGGTGCAGCGAGCCACAGCGCACATGTATTTTGTGACTATTCACGCTTTTAGCCATTTGTCGAAAAAAGAAGCAGAAAACAAAACACAATGTGCCGCGGAACAAGCTCGAAAAATTCATGAGAAAATTAAAAAAGCGCCATTTTGCGAAGAGGGTTTTGACCTAGTTATCGTTGATGAGGCGCATTACTTACGCAATAAAAATGGCGGATCACAGCGCACGGCTGCGGCACAAGCGTTTTTCCAAAATGGTCACTCGCAGTTGGCACAGAAAGTCTTGTTATTAACGGCCACCCCAAACCACACCAACAAAACCGATATCGCCAATATTCTTAGTTACTTTGTGACTTCAGATTATTTACCGTTTAATAACGCGACAAACGATGCGCAGAAATTAATGCAAACTTTTGGCTTGCGGCGGTTACGGGTTTTGTCAGTTGGAGAGGGCGATGAAACCCAAAACTTTGACAAGTACGAGTACCGAGATGAACAAGCGCTGCCAGCGACATTTGCGAATAACCCAAAAGCTGAAGCTTTTTTTGCAATTTATCAAAAACGACTGGTTAGCGAGCTTGAGCATAGTAAAGAAAAGCGGCATTTAACTTATGGATATCTCGAAGGCTTTGAATCATTTGGCCGTGATATTGAAAAACTTGATGCTGACAACCAACAAGCTAAATCTCCGAGCGTCGATTCGCCGGCAACTGGCGAAATCAATGAAGAGGCAGAAGAGGCTAACGGTGAAGAAAACGGCGAACAAAGCAAAGAAGCTTTTTCACGCGCTTTAGACACGGAGCTATTGCATAGCTTAACGGCAAGCTACAGAGAAAAGTTTAAGACGTTTCCACAACACCCGAAATACCGAGCCTTAGTTTATAAGTGTGTGCCAAGTGCCGAGGCACTAACAAATACGCCAAGTATTGAAGACCTAAAACATCTGATTTTTGTGCGTCGTATTCCGTCGCTGCGAGAACTAACGCAACGTATGAACGAGCGCTATGATGCTGAATTAGCGACGTTGATGTTCCATGGTTGGGCTAAAGACGCGGTCAATAAATTAGCTAGTTCAAACTATAAGCGAGATGTTTTTGCTGAGATTATTAAACAGGCCGGCGCAGTCGATACCACTGAATATTCAAATGACGTTGACCCCGAAAACGAAGGCGACCAAGAAGCCAACAAAGGCAACGAATCCTTAGCGTCCGCCGTCGCACAACTGTTTGTCGTAAAACGTGATTTACGTTCGCAATCTGATGCTGCCAATGTGAAACTTCGGTTTGTCAAGAACGAAAGCATCTATTCGCTGTTTTTCGAACCCGCAGTTGATTACAAACAAGCGGGCTACTTTTACCATTACCGCAGCGAAGACACCAACAAACGCGCGCTTTATAAAAGCGCAGCACAAGATGCGCGCTACAAACAAACCAATGATTCTGATTTGCTCTCGGAAATTGCGGTGAGCAAGCAACAGAATCACTCAGAAGCCCATTTTAATGCAGAGCTGACAACCTGTTGGGGGTTAGTTTACGCCGAGCTGACAGACGCTGAGAGAAAACAATTAGCAACATGGCAAGATAAGACGCCTAAAATAGTCGAGAACTTTAGCAACTACATTCGCGCTGGCTTTTTATATGCAAGCCCCGTATTTATTGAAGTTTATGCATGGTTCAAGACGTATCAAAAGCAAGAACTGAACAATCATCTAAGCGCAGAAAACAGTTATCAAAGTTTTTGCGAATTCGTAAAGCCCAAGTTGCCCAACTCACTGTTGCTTAAATACTTTAAAGCTGCGTTAAATACCTTTGAAATGCTTTGCGAAAAAATTGTCGGACATAAATTAGACGACTGGAAGCGCGAGTGGACTCAGCTAAAAAGCCAAACAAATCCCGTTTGGTTTGTTAGTGGTGACACGGCCGCTAGCACCCGCGAAAGCTTAAAGCTTGGCTTTAATAGCGCATTTTACCCGCATGTTTTAATTGCAACGTCGGTATTCAAAGAGGGCGTGAATTTACATTTGAATTGCCATCAGGTGCACCATTACGGCTTAGCCGGTTCAGCGGGTGATAACGAGCAGCGCGTAGGGCGAGTTGACCGCATGTATGGCTCGTTAAATCGGCGTTTGGGCACAGGCGACGGCACGTTAAAGATACTTTACCCCTATCTAGCAGCCTCAATTGACGAAGACCAAGTAGCATCATTTATTCGACGTAAGCGCGACGTTGAAAATCAGCTCGACAAATGTTTGCAGGACCAAGCCGATGACGTGGTTCATCAAGAAGAAACGGCAAGTTGGCAGCACTTGCTGCACAAGCCCGTTAGAAAGAGCGTGCATGCGTCGGAACCTCATGATGCTGTTGACCCATATCCGGCGACGTTTGATGGCCTATTGCGCGATAGCGCCGTGAGTGAACAACAAACAGAATACACCTCCTACACACGCCATGATATTACGAGCCAATTAAAGAGCTTATTAATAAATGCAAGCGCTGCAAACTTACAAGCAACCGACGAAAAATCTGAGTGGCTATTTAAGTTAGAGCGACAATTACCGACCACTCCTGGAACTACAGCAACGCGATACCAACCCATATTCGTGAAGCTTGATTTCTCGGCAGCGTTTTCTGCCGTGGTGCCAGATACAGCCTATATTGTGCGGCTGGCATCACCTATTGCGAGTAAAGACACACTGCAGCAGGTTGTTAATAAAAACTGGCATAAAGTAGTAACCGAACTTACCCAGCACTACCCGTTGGTGCGGGCCGTGTTAAACAACGAAGCGCAGAATAGCCATTTTTATTTGAGCGCAGTATGTGAGCTACCGTTGTTTGCGAATGACCGCAAGCTTGGCTTGTTGTCACAGGCGGAAATAACGCTTTGTCTGCAGCAGCTTGAAGCCTTTGCCGATGCGCTTGAACATGCGCTATTTGATGGACAGCAGGATTTGCGCATGATGGATGTTCAAACGGGGACGAGCGTGCGTGGAAGAGGTGAGACTGGCATTTACAATCGAAACGCTGATTCTAGCGAGGCCGAGTGGCGAAAGTATTCTTTGGCAAGCGGCGACGTTGAAATTATTCAAACTGTGGTTGATCTCGAGACCTTGAAAGGAATGCTAGGTAAGCATAAACCCGCAATGGCTCACATCGCGATGCATTGCAATTCGCTGTTTCCGTTTATCAATTTTGTGGCTGGTGATACCGCCGGCGATACTGGAAAAGTGACGGCGCAGATTGCGTTTCCTAGTGTTGATTTTGATGGGGAAGAGCGTGGGATTTTGAAGGCTTGGTTTACCAGTTTAAACACGAGGCAAGCTAGAAGCTGTATAGATAATGTTCAATCTATTGATGTGACGCCGATGAAAGCGCTATGACAAACTCAATTACAGCTTTAGACATCGCAAAATATTATGAAAAAGAACAGCAACAAATACATAATTTTTTGATGAAATACGGGATACATGTAGGCCACGAGAAAGACACTTTTCATGCTATTTCAGCAGATGATGGTACCTATTCATTAAGGCCTTATCCTGAATTTAATGTTTCTATATTTCGAGGACAGTCAGAGAGTTACCCGTCATGTATTCCGTCATTAGCTCGGCGTTTAGATTCAATTGAACGCTTAGTAGCCGTTGCATATGCCCGACATGGCGAAAAGCCGGAGCAGTTATAAGTAGAATATCCCGTTAAACTATAACGAAGGAATTTTCTATGCTCAAATCACGATACACAGACAGTCATCTCAATCGTAATCTGCTGCGAAATTTCGTCAATAAGTTCGCGTGCTGCTGTTGTGTTATGGCTAAAGTATCGTGAATTTTGCGGGGGAATTAAAGCGTTGGGTTTGTGGTGTTTTTTGTATTGTGCATAGAAGGTTAGCGAGAGACGACGAGTTGCCGTCCCTCAATAACGCTTACAACCTGCTTAATTACAGGTTTACGTGCTAATTCTTACAACCGTTTTTGTCACAAGTTATTTTGTCGCGGGTACTTGACCAATGCGAAGGATTTTTATTGGTATCTACACCGCAACCAGTCATGCCACCTTTTTGCCCTTTGTGAACTACGCTAGGTCCGCTTGGCGGAGTATGTCGAACTGCCATCATCGTTGTCCTCTTTTGTGGTTTACAAAGTTAATGGGTTGAGTATAGTTCATATTTTGAGCAGCAACGGGCGGTGATTGGGAATCGTCGAGGCTGCTAAGAGCGAACAGCGGACCTTTTGACTTTCAGGTTACTGCAACTAGTGACTAGCCGTCGCGTTATTAGTAAGTGATGGTGTCGCCAGCGATGTACGGCACATTAACTTCGGCGATATTGCGTGTTTTGTTATTGTGTTGTGTATTTAAGTCGTTTACTGTCAATGATATAACAAAAATAAAGGTTGGATATTGTGCGCTCGGTAGAGCGTAACTGAGCATGCTCAATTTGCCTTTGCTAACTCGGATTCTTTCAAGTTAGGAATGCCTGCTTGCTCAGTAAGTTAAGAGCTGAAAACCATCAATTGGACGAGTTGCTAAACGCGCACGCACAATATACAAATGTTATGTTTTCAGCTGATTATGCAGCAATAAAATCGAATTTAAGGAAAAGAGAATGAAATTATTCAAGCTCGCACTGTTGACGATGCTCTTGGCTGCATGTGCTAGCACAGGAGTGGTTCCTTTAGATGAGGGGAAGTATATGATTGCTCAGCGAAGTGCGCAGGTGGGTTTTGGTCCTCCTGATGGTGTTAAAGCAGAGGTTTACAAAGAGGCAAACGAATTTTGTGCTAAGCAAGGTAAAACGGTAAAAACCGAAAAGCTAGAGGTAACAAATTCAGGTTTTGCAAAACCGGGCAACGTTTCTCTCGAATTTAGTTGCGAGAAAAAAACATAACAAATTGCTCCACCTGACACATACTGCTACGCTCGCTTTTGTGTGTGTCGCTGGCGCTCCAGTATCACACAAAAACGCTCTCCGCAGCATGTGCAGGTGAGCAAGGC
>NZ_JBOJLN010000007.1:0-130989 GCF_050750165.1 Pseudidiomarina sp. WS423
AAAAGATCGCGAACGGCTGCCGGCTACCCATCACACAAACCTTTCTAAAAAATAGAATTAAACAGTCTATAATTGCCGATATTAATTTCAATAAATGAGACTAAAATAACAGATGTAACTTGGAGACTGACTATGCTCAAGAACTCAATACGTAGCTACGGCTGGGTGGCAATTATCATGCATTGGTTAACAGCTATGATGGTTTTTGCCTTATTCGGCTTAGGCTATTGGATGTTAACACTGGGCTACTACGATGCCTGGTATCGATTAGGCCCATGGTGGCATAAATCATTTGGCATGACGTTGTTATTGCTCACCATCTTTAGGCTGACCTGGAAACTTACGCAACCAAGACCCACAGCTATTGGCAAGACGTTTGAGCAAGTAGGTGCCAAGTTAGGACACGCACTGATTTATGCATTGTTGTTTATCACCATGATCAGTGGTTACCTCATTTCAACGGCGGATGGGCGTGGAATCTCGGTGTTTGATTGGTTTGAAGTACCAGCCTTGATCACCTCCATTCCGCAGCAAGAAGACATCGCTGGACAGGTGCACTGGTATGCCGCACTGAGTCTTGTGATTATAGCGATTGGACATGGTCTAGCAGGCTTAAGGCATCACTTTATTTATAAAGATGAAACCCTAAAGCGCATGCTGCGACCATTAAAAGATTAATTAATAACGGAGATTTATCATGAAAAAACTTTTGTTAGCCACGATTATGTCAGCTACTTTTTTAGCAGCAGCTCCGGTGCAAGCCGAAGACTATGTGATTGATACGGGCGGTGCTCATGCATTCGTACAATTTAAGGTTAGCCACTTAGGCTACAGCTGGTTGCTCGGTCGGTTCAACGATTTTGAAGGAACCTTCAGTTACGACGAGGCCAACCCTAGTGCAGCCAAAGTTAATGTAACTATTGACGTGGCAAGCTTAGACAGTAATCACGCCGAGCGTGACAAGCATTTACGCAGCGCTGACTTCTTTAACGTTGGTAAATACCCGCAAGCTAAGTTTGAGTCAACGAGCTACACTGCTAATGGCGACGGTACCGGTGTTTTGAAGGGTAACTTTACTTTGCACGGTACCACTAAACCCATTTCAATTGATGTGACAGAAATTGGCGCTGGGCAAGACCCTTGGGGCGGATTCCGTCGCGGGTTTGAAGGGGCGGTGACAATTACTCCAGCGGATTTTGGTATGGACTATGATTTGGGTCCAGCATCTGAAACCGTAGAAATCTATTTGTCGATTGAAGGTATTCGTAAATAATAGCAATGACAAAAAAGGGCAGTAACAACTGCCCTTTCATTCAATGATGCAGTGCTTAAGATGAGTGCTGTAGCCCTTCGCGATAGGCACGTAAAGCAGCGTTGGTATCGCCTAAGGCATCATAGGTTTGAGCCAGATCGAACCATACTCGCTGCGATGGTGCTAATTCAGTAGCTTTACGCAATGCCCGTTGTGCTAACGAGTAGTCTTTGCTGAGGTAGGCCATCTGACCTAAAGCTTGCAACAGCAGCGCGTCATCGGGATGTTGTTTTAATTGCTGTTGTAACCATTCCCGTAATTCTGTGCCGGCAACCAATAACTGACGCTGCAGTAAGTCCGCTAATTCTAACTGTCCACGTTTTAACCCACGAGCAGCTATTTTATCGGCAGCAGTGCTTTGTTCGAGCTTAATCAGTGTCTGTAAGTAAGCCGTCCTGATCGCTGTGGTGGCACGTTGTTCTTTGCTTAAGCTTTGCCAATATTGGCGTAATGAAGGTAAGCTTAACTTCGCTGCGGCTAGCATCAAGGCTAAGTATGTTTGCTCAGTAAGCTCCGCAAATTCGGTAGCGCTGAACAAATTTAATTGTGCTGCAGTTGGCAATAAATCAGAAATTTCACGGTACTTATGTAAGTTGCGGTAACTCAAAATCGCTAACTTAACGAGCTGCGGGTGATGAGGATACTGCTTCAATAAACCGGCTAGCTCGGTTATTCGACTACTTGCATTAGCAGGATCTGCCCGTAAAGAAAATAACATCTCCGCTAAGCGCAAATCATCGGTACGGCCAGTCTTATTGAGCCAGTCTTGGGCTTGGTTTAAATCACCTAATTGGGCTGCGATGTATGCTGCTAATAAGGCATCTTGCTGATCTTTGCCAAGCTGATAACAACGATTGATGTTGCGTGAAGCTAGCACATAGTCGCCTTGTAGCAGTGCTTCAAGGGCGTCAGTATAGGCGTCACCAGCTTTGGCTTCACGGCGTCTACCAAACCAACTCATACCCCAGCTGGTACCGCGAATGACCCGGCGAATGCCAGCTAAAAGTAGCCGTAGCACTAAAATCAATAAGGTTAGGATAATAACGGCCGCAACGATACTGGTCTCGATGGTCCATTGACCCAAGCTGATCAGAATGTAACCGGTGTTGCCTGACCACAGAGGGCCTATCAATAACCCTGCAATCAATAAAATAATCAGCGTTAGCGCAAACCTCATAACTCCTCCTCAGCGGTTTGCCCTACGGCATATTGCTCAGCTAATCGGGAAAGGAGAGCAACAGCAGGTAACTGAGCTGGTAGCTCAGGCTGCAATTTGGCTTCTTGTAAGGTCATCAATTGCTCGAGGATAGGCTCAATGTCGGCATTATCGCTGATCTCGGTGATAGTTGTGAGTTGCTCGATTGCAGTGGCTAGGGCCTGCTCAAAAACCTGCTGCGAGCCGCTCAGAGCAGCCTGCTGGGCTAGTTGCAGCTGCAGTAACACGCGCTCTTTGCTGGCGGTAAAATAGGTATCGGCAATTAAAGGCTGCACCGGGGTATCACGACGTTGCACCCGAATTAACTTATCCATAAGTGCCGTGAAACTTTGTTTAAAGCGTTGCCAGCCACTGGCAGTGGCATCGTTCCCAGAATTGCTAACACCAGCTGTAGGCTGCTGATACCAGTGACTATGCTGTAGTTGATTGCGTAAACTTCCTAGCGTGAGCGTGATGCTTTCGCTTTGTTGCGCTGGCAGTGAGCTTAAGCGCAAAATATCATCTGCTAAGGCTTGACGAACCGCTTGATGAGCGGGATTACTCAATGCTCGCAGGTGCGAATCGGCGAGCTTTAATAACTCAACTGCAGCAGCAATATCTTGTTCTATCCACAACTTACTTGCGGCGCGTTCCGCTAGCGCCCGTGCTTCAAAAATTCGCCAGCTTGATTGCTGAGTGATATCCAGTTGCGCTAGTTCGGCTTGCACAGAACGAACGGCCATTTGGTTACTTTCTAAGAGGTCGGCTTGTTCGTTAAGAACTCGTTGTAGCCCGCGATTGGATTGTTGGATCTGCTCGTCAACAGTGGCTTTAAAGGTATCATTTTGGGATTTTAGATCTTGCTGTAACTGGCTAAACTGTTGCTCTAGTGTGGAATATTGGCGAGTTAACTCATGCAGTTGCTGTGCTTGTTTAAGCACGACCACCTGATAACCATACCAGAGTGCAGCTCCTGCGGCTGCAAGCACCAGCACTGCGACCAACCAGCCCATACCACCGCGCCGCGGCTTACTCGTAGGTGTGGTGGTCTCGGTAGGGTTATCGATATCGGTAGGACTATCAATTTCAGCTACCGCATCGGTATCCTTGGTTGATTTGGTTGGCGTCATAGAATGGTATCCTGTTGGTTCTTAATGGCTTTTACCCAAGCCTGAGTGAGAGCAAAGGGAGTAGCGCTATCAGCAACTACACATGCTCGTTGGTAGGGAGCAGGTAGCATGCGTGCTAACCGCTCACTAGCGACAACCCAATAACATTGGGCTAACCAAGTTGATGCAGAGCTGGGCATCGCAGTAAGAAAATAATCGAGCTGCTCGGCACTGGTGACCATAATGCCCTGTACCTGAGTTTGCCACTGGGTAATAAGCTGCGGTTTAATAGCTACGGGAGTGCGTTGATAAACTTCCAAATAGTGTACGTCGGCACCTCGTGCGCGTAAGGTCTCCGCAAAGACCTCGCGGCCACCATGTCCGCGTACTAGCAACCAGCGTTGGCCAGCCACCTGCTGTAGCTCCGGCAACTCTAGTAAAGCATCACTATTGTGTTGCCGCCATGGACAAGTAACAGGTCGGCCAACGGTTGCTGCAATAGCTGCGGCACTAGTCGGGCCAACGGCAAACCAGCGAGCCATCGGCACCGGGACATCGGCAGCCCATGCTTGTTTTTGTTCTGCAAAATAGCGGGCAGCATTTACGCTAACCATCAACCCGGCATCCCAAGGTTCAGCCAATAGTTGCACGTAACTGCTGTTGGGGTCGTCATAGCTACTAATTTTCACCATGCTAAAGCATTCTGTCTGCAAGTCGCCTAGCTCGAGCTGTTTAGCTTGTTGCTGTAAGCGCATTTGCACAGGTTTGGATTGCTCGTCAGGGCGTAAAATAAGTAGCTTATGATTCATGAATGTAGCTCGTTCTCAGCGTAGACATCTTTCAGGATGACATCAGCACCGCGGGATAACAAATATTCCGCTAGTTCAATGCCTAATTGCTCGGCATCATCACGCAGACCGCGAATGTCGCCTTCAATGATCTCGCTACCATCAGGACGCCCCACCAAACCCCGTAAATGCAGTTCGTCGCCATGCAACTCAGCATAGGCACCGATAGGTACTTGGCAACCACCTTGTAGGCGTCGATTCATCGCCCGTTCTGCTAACACGCAACTACGAGTGTCGGGGCAGGTTAAGGGCGCTAAAAGTTCTTTGGTACGAGCATCATCACTACGGCATTCAATGCCTAACACGCCTTGGCCATTAGCGGGTAAACAGGTTTCTGCCGGAATTCGCTGGCTAATACGATGTTGTAGCTCCAGCCGGATAAGCCCTGATGCGGCTAAAATAATGGCATCAAATTGGCCTTCATCAAGTTTGTTCAAGCGGGTCTGCACATTGCCACGTAAGTCTTTGACAACCAAGTGAGGAAACTGTGCCAATACTTGGCATTTGCGGCGCAAGCTGCAGGTGCCGACCACGGCTCCTTCAGGAAGCTGATCAAGGCTTGCATAGGTATTTGAGACAAAGGCATCTCGCGGATCTTCGCGCTCACAAATACCAAAGAGCTCAAGCCCTGGTGGAAACTCCACCGGTAAATCCTTCATAGAATGCACAGCTAAATCAGCATGGCCTTCTAACATCGCCACTTCAAGTTCTTTGACGAAGAGGCCTTTACCACCAATTTTGGCCAGCGGTGTATCTAAAATCACATCACCGCGGGTGCTCATAGGTAATAACTCAACCGTGAGCCCTTCGTGCAGGGCCTCTAAACGTGCTTTAATGTGTTCTGCTTGCCACATTGCCAGCATGCTTTTACGTGTAGCAATACGTAGTGTCTCACTCATCCTTTATCCCCACATCCTGATTAGCTTAATGGAGCTAGTGTCACGTCAGTTTCAGCTTGCTTGCTGGCTGCTTCACTCAATAATTGCCACAATTCAGCACCCGTCCGGTTATCAATCCAGACACCATCACGATACTCAAAATGATGACCATTAAATTTGGTTGCAACCCACAACTGCTGTAGGGGTGGCTGCTTATTAATCACCATTTTCGTGTTATTAGGAAACGTCAGCTCCAGAATATCTCCGCCCGATTCAGTATCTATGTCTACGTGGCAGGCTTCAACAGCCTCTTCAATAGCTAAAATAGTAGCTTCTGCTAATTCATGATAGTCGTGCTCTTGCATGTCCACTCCTAATAATGACATTTGTGCGTCTCAATGCGATGATAGACACCATACGATTTATGACCCAAATAAAGTAGGTACAGTTTACCGATGTTTAATCTGAAAGTAATGCGTCTGATCATTGTAGCAGGATCGCTGACGTTGGTCGCCTGCGGACAAAAAGGTCCGCTTGAACTACCGCCACCGGCTGAGCCTAATCAAACACCAGTAACCACAGCTTTGCTACAGGATAAAAGCCAATGAGTTTTGATTACCTGCAGCAGCAATTACATGCGGAACAGTGTCCGCTCAATGAGCTGGCTGAACGTTTTGGTACGCCATTGTTTGTTTATTCCAAAGCTCAGTTGCTGGCTAATTGGCAGCAATTCGCTAAGGTCTGGCCGGCACCTCACCGACTCTGTTATGCGGTTAAGGCTAACAGCAACTTGGCTATTCTTAATCAACTGGCCAAACTGGGCGCAGGTTTTGACATAGTCTCAGGTGGTGAGCTCGCGCGCGTATTGGCTGCAGGTGGACGCGCTGATAGCGTCGTTTTTTCTGGCGTCGCAAAAACGCGGGCAGAAATGCGCTATGCTCTAGAGCAAGGCATCTACTGTTTTAACGTGGAATCGGCGGCAGAATTAGAACGTTTGAATGATGTCGCCGCGGCGCTGGATAAGGTGGCTCCGGTCAGTCTGAGGATTAATCCGGACGTGGATGCGCAAACCCATCCTTATATATCAACGGGGCTAAAAACCAATAAGTTTGGTATTGCCATGACGGATGCGGTCGCTTTGGCACGGCATGCGGCAAGCCTAAAGAATCTTGATTTAAAAGGCTTGGATTGTCACATCGGCTCGCAAATTTTAAAAGCCAGTCCATTTCTTGATGCCGCTGACATCATGCTCGATTTAATTCGCCAGTTACGTAGTGAAGGCATTCATATTCGGCACTTAGATATGGGCGGTGGTATGGGCATATCCTACAACCATGAACAGCCGATGGATGTAAGTGATTACTTACTTAAGTTGCAGCAAAAAGCTCAAGATGTGACCGATTTGACACTGATGTTAGAGCCAGGTCGAGCGATTGTTGGTAACGCTGGCGTTATGCTAACTCGGGTTGAATTTAATAAACCAGGTTTGGATAAGAATTTCTTATTGGTTGATGCGGGAATGAATGATTTACTCCGCCCCGCGCTGTACCAGGCCTATCATGACATCATCCCGGTTCGCCAAAGTGATGCTGAACCCAGTATCGTGGATGTGGTTGGGCCGGTTTGTGAGACCGGTGATTTTCTTGGCCACGCTCGTCATATTGCCGCAGTTGAGGGGGATGTCTTAGCTGTCTTAAATGCCGGTGCTTATGGCTTTACTATGAGCTCCAATTACAACTCTCGTCCGCGTGCAGCTGAAGTGCTGGTGGATGGTGATCGTGCCCATTTAATTCGTGCGCGCGAGCCTTTAGAGCAGCTATGGCAGGGCGAACAGCTGGTGGAGGAGTCTCGATGAATTTCTCCAAAATGCATGGTTTGGGTAATGATTTTATGGTGATTGATAATGTCACCCAGAATATTTATATCAACCCAGAAAATATCAGACATTGGGCCGATAGACACCGCGGTGTGGGTTTTGACCAAATGCTCTTAGTTGAGCCACCGTACGATCCGGATTTAGATTTTCATTACCGAATCTTTAATGCCGATGGAACTGAAGTATCCCAATGCGGTAATGGCGCTCGTTGTTTTGCGCTGTTTGTAAAAATGAAAGGATTGAGCCACAAAAACCATCTGAAAGTAAGCACCAAAGCCGGCCGCATGGTCTTGCATCATGAGCGTGATGGGCGTATCACCGTAGAGATGGGCTTACCACAATTTGCGCCAGCTGAGGTTCCCTTTAAAGCGAATAAAGAAGAGCTAACCTACATTCTACGCGAGCAAGACCAAACGATTTTGTGTGGGGTGATGGGCATAGGTAACCCGCACGCAGTTATTGAGGTGGATAACGTACAAACCGCCCCGGTAGCAACGCTGGGTCAGGCGCTGGCAACCCATGAGCGCTTTCCAGAAGGTGTGAATGTGGGCTTTATGCAGATAATCGCTCGTGATCGTGTGCGTTTGCGCGTGTTTGAGCGCGGCGTTGGCGAAACTCAAGCTTGTGGCAGTGGTGCTTGTGCCGCCGCCGTGATTGGTATGCGTCAAGGCAAATTAGATGAACAGGTTACAGTTGAGTTACCAGGTGGTAGCCTCTCAATTCGCTGGCAGTCAGGTCAGACCGTACGTATGACGGGCCCCGCGGAACATATTTATGATGGATATTTAAAGCTATGACAGGTGAGTTAATCAAGGATCCGAAAACATTAGTGGATGATACGCTGATCGCTGAATATTTGGCTGAAAATCCAGATTTTTTTGAGCGTCATCCGCAGTTGCTGCAGCACATGCGGCTACGCCATGAGCAACAAGGTACCGTAAGCCTGGTTGAGCGTCAGCAACAAGTATTGCGGCAGCGAGTTGGTCAGCTCGAAGATGATATTACCGAATTGATGATCACGGCTAAACGCAATGAGCAACTCTTTAATATCTACAGCGAGCTGTATATTGCTTTACTCGATTGTCACAGCTTGGCCGATATCATGAATTGTCTACAGGCTACCTTTGCCGAGCAGCTCAACATGCCGGCAGTGAGCTTGAAATTCTTCGCCAGCCCACTGCCCCTACCAGAGCAATTCACTTTTATTGCTGACACTCACAAACAGTTACTAAGTAAGCGTTTTAATGACACTAACTTGTACTTAGGTCGCCTCACTGAAAGTGAGCAACGGTTGCTGTTTCCTGAGCAAGCCATTGCTTCAGTGGCGCTACTGCTCTTGGGTGAACAAGGCGAATTAGGCATGCTGGCTATAGGCAATCAAGATGCCAGCCATTTTCAGCCAACCATGGATGCGGTGTTGATTAATCAATTACGCCATTTATTGAGTAAATTGCTGCCGCCTTTACTACAGCACCAAACGCAACCGGGCCAGGAATAATGCAACTCAGTGCGCTCAAACATCGGTTTATTCATCACTTAGCCGGCGAGCGCGGATTAGCTCAACATACGCTCAATAGTTACGACCGCATTTTGGTGGAAGACCTCAATAGTTTGGCTGAGCAACGGATTGAGCAAGCACAACAACTGCAATTACCAGTATTAGAGCGGTTATTCATTAGCTGGCGTCGCCGAGGGCTTGGTGATGCATCGCTAGCTTTACGGTTAGCCGCGTGGCGTACTTTTTGTGATTATTTGCTTCGCGAAGGTGAACTACAGGATAACCCGGCCAAACAACTGAAAGCTCCTCGTGCGGCCAAGCGACTGCCAAAGAACCTTGATATCGACAGCATTAGTCAGTTATTGCAACTACCACAAAATGAGCCTTTGGCGCTGCGTGATGCTGCCATTATGGAACTGCTGTACTCCAGTGGCATTCGTTTAGCTGAGTTGGTGGCACTAGATGTTGATGCCATTAATCCGCGCCATCGTGAGCTGCGGGTCTTTGGTAAAGGGAGTAAAACTCGGATTGTGCCTTACGGACGCTGCGCCGCAGCTGCACTTGAGCGCTGGTTGCCGGTACGGACACAGTGGCTGCAAGGCAACTTAACTGAGCTTGCTCTGTTTGTTACCCAGCGGCAAACACGAATGAGCCCGCGGACAGTGCAGCAGCGCTTGAACTATTGGGGCGAACAGCAAGGACTAAAAGGCTCATTGCATCCGCATAAGCTGCGTCATTCGTTTGCGTCGCATATGTTAGAATCAAGTGGTGACTTACGTGCTGTGCAAGAATTACTAGGGCACGCAAACTTAAGTACAACTCAGGTTTATACCCATTTGGATTTTCAGCATTTAGCCAAGGTCTATGACGGAGCCCACCCGCGCGCCCGCAAAAAGTAGTCATTCAAGTAAGGAATAAATAATGCAGTTTTATCGACGACTGTTACCTGTTGCAGCAGCTAGTTTTGATCTGGATGATACCCTCTATAACAACGTGCCAGTGATGCAACGCGCCGAGCAAGCCGTTCGAGATTATGTGGTACGTGAATTCCCTCAAACAGCTACCTGGCAGCCGCACGACTGGGCTCAATTACGCCAACAAATCATGCAACGCGATGTTCGTTTAGCCAGCGATATGACCCAACTTAGACTAACTGCTCTAGCCGCGGGGCTGGCGCACTTTGGCGTGCCAAGTGCAGAAGCAGAAGCGGGTGCTACTGCAGCGATGGCCGAGTTTATGCGGTATCGTAATTTGGTTGAAATTGATCCCCAAGTACATCAGTTACTGGCACAATTGAGTGCCAAGTTACCCGTAATTGCGATAAGCAATGGTAACGTGAATGTGACAGAGATCGGCCTAGCTCCTTATTTTCAATTGATACTACAACCTAATGCAGAGCTACGCGGAAAACCATTTACCGACATGTTTGAGGCCGCCGCTAGACAGTTTCCAGAACTACATCCGCAGCAGTGGTTGCACGTTGGTGATAGCCCCTACGCCGATGTTTTAGGGGCGCACCGAGCGGGTTGGCAAAGTGCCTGGTTTACCGGTGGGCTTGGTCAAGCTGAGCATTTGCGAGTGCTGCCAACGCTTGCTTATCAGCGCCTTGAAGACCTAGCGCAGCATTTATTAAAGTAAGTTGCTTCGCTAAATAACTGGTTGCATATACAGTATTAGAAAACTAAACTGCCGCAAGCGCCAGTAATTTTCATTTTAATAGATACCTAAGCTCGGATAACTTTATGACTCAGCACCCTTTACTCGCCCAACTTAATGACAAGCAACAACAAGCAGTAGCTGCGCATGAGCGGCACATGCTAGTTCTTGCTGGCGCGGGGAGCGGTAAAACCCGGGTGCTGGTACACCGAATCGCTTGGTTGCTGCAAGAGCAGCGGGTATCGCCCCATAGCATCATGGCCGTTACTTTCACCAATAAAGCAGCCGCAGAAATGCGTGGACGGATTGAGCAGATTTTAGGTAATTCTGTACGCGCTATGTGGATCGGAACCTTCCACGGGCTAGCTCATCGTCTTTTACGCGCTCACTTTATGGACGCTAAGCTGCCGCAAAATTTCCAGATTCTTGATAGCGATGACCAGCAACGATTGCTTAAACGTATCATTAAAAATAAAAACTTAGATGAAAAACGTTGGCCAGCTAAACAAGCTCAGTGGTTTATCAATGCCAAGAAGGACGAAGGATTACGTCCGCACCATTTGGATGGCTTTGATTTTAATGAGCGCACCTTTAAAGAAATCTATGAAGAATATCAAATAGCTTGTGACCGCGCGGGGCTGGTGGATTTTGCCGAGCTATTATTGCGAGCGCATGAACTGCTGCGCGACAACGCTATTGTCCGGGAGCACTATCAGCGCCGCTTTCGACATATTTTAGTGGACGAGTTTCAAGACACCAACTCGATTCAATACGCATGGATTAAGTTACTCTCAGGGGTTAGTAACAGCGCTGAAGCTACCAATTATGTCACCATTGTCGGTGACGATGATCAGTCTATTTATGGCTGGCGGGGTGCGAAAGTAGAAAATATTCAGCAGTTTTTGCGGGACTATCCAAATGTACTAACCATCCGCTTAGAACAAAACTACCGTTCGTCCAATAATATTCTCCAGGCTGCCAACCAAGTGATTGCCAACAATAACGATCGCTTAGGTAAAGAATTATGGACCGAAGACGGAAGTGGTGATGCGATAGATCTTTATGCCGCTTTTAATGAGATGGACGAAGCACGCTATGTTGCCGGACAAATCGAGCAGTGGCATGAACAAGGCCATGCCCTGCAAGATGTCGCGATTTTGTATCGTAGTAATGCGCAATCACGGGTAATTGAAGAAGCTTTATTGCATGCGCGTATTCCCTACCGAATTTATGGCGGCTTGCGATTCTTTGATAGACAAGAAGTCAAAGATGCGCTGGCTTATTTGCGGCTGTTAGCCAGTCGCAACGATGATGCGGCACTAGAGCGCGTGATCAACACTCCCACGCGAGGTATCGGCGATAGAACTCTGGCCATTATTCGTGATGGGGCCCGAGCTCGTGGAACCACCATGTGGGATGCGGCCAAGCAATTGGTGCAGGAGAAGATTCTCAGTGGTCGCGCCGGTAATTCCGTTCAAGCGTTTTTAGATTTAATCGATCGATTAGAAGACGATGTCAGTGACTTTCCGTTAGGACGACAGGTCGATACTATTATCAAAAGTTCCGGTTTGATGGCGATGTATCAAGCTGAGAAAGGTGAAAAAGCTGAAACGCGGGTCGAAAACTTAAAAGAGTTAGTGAATGCCTGCGATAATTTCCATGCTTTTGATGAGCAAAACAACGATGAAAATATGACGCCGCTGAATAGTTTTTTGGCTCATGCAGCCCTTGAATCAGGCGATGAGCAAGCGGAAGAACATCAAGATGCAGTGCAATTAATGACCCTGCATAGCGCTAAGGGCTTAGAGTTTCCGTTGGTGTTTATGGTGGGTGTAGAAGAAGGCCTATTTCCATCGCAGCAGTCTTTGGATGAAAGCGGACGATTAGCTGAAGAGCGTCGGCTTATGTACGTTGGCATGACCCGCGCGATGCAAAAATTAGTGATTAGCTATGCTGAACAGCGACGTATTTATGGGCAAGAGTTCTTTCATAAAGTAAGCCGTTTTGTGGGTGAGATGCCTCCCGAAACCCTCCACCATGTTCGCTTACAAAGCCGAACTCAGCATCACAGCCCTGCACTTGGCCGCTTTCATAGTGGCGCCAGCCATGAGACCTTTGAGCAAACGGGCTATGAGCTAGGACAGCGCGTACGACATCCTAAATTTGGTGAGGGTACCGTGCTTAATTACGAAGGCGTAGGAGCCCAAAGCCGCATTCAAATTAACTTTGATGGCGTAGGCTCCAAATGGTTAATGACTGCCTATGCTCGTTTAGAGCGGTGTTGATGTACCAGTGAGTCAAAACTATACAGCGCCAGTGCAGCCCAAATAATGCCAAAGGTGACCAGTTTATCTGACGCTAACGGCTCGTGATAAACCCAGACAGCGAGAATAAACATCAGGCTTGGCCCTATGTATTGAAAAAAGCCTAAAGTGGAATAGCGGATCCGCTGTGCTGCTGCCGTAAAACAGAGCAGCGGCGCGGTAGTTACCACTCCTGCCGCTACCAGTAGACTGTTGATTTGCCAGCTATTGTCGAGCATGTTCACGTTATCTGATTGAGCGAAAAAGAGCATATAAACCAGTACGATAGGTAACAAGATCACAGTCTCTAGCCACAGCCCAGTAATAGAATCTATCGGAAGGCGCTTACGAATAGCACCGTAAATAGCAAAACTACCCGCTAAGATAAGAGCCACCCAAGGTACCGAACCAAACGATACCACTTGAATAAACACCCCAGTAAAAGCTAACCCTATCGCTACCAGCTGTAAGCGCCGCATCCGTTCGGCAAAAAACGCCATGCCGATAGCCACATTAAGCAATGGGTTAATGTAATAACCTAAGCTGGCATCTAAAATGTGGTCGTTGTTGATCGCCCAGATAAAAAGAAACCAATTACCGCCCAGTAAAAAGGTCGCGACAGTAAGACGCAACATGTGCTTGCGATTCTGTAACACGGGTTTGAGCCGGCCACCACGACGCAAGAGCAGAATAAGCGCTAACACCAGAACAAATGACCAAATAATACGATGGCTAACAATTTCTATCGCCGGCACACTCTCGAGGGCTTTGAAGTAAACCGGTGCAATGCCCCACATGGTATAAGCAGCAATAGCAAATAGCACGCCCTGGCGGCTACGTTGGGTGGTCTCAGTCATTATGGTCGGATCTCACATTCGTGCGATTTTTAATCAGATGGTGGCGGAATATCACGGAAAAAGGCCTGTGCCGGTAGTGTTCAGCGACAGGGATGCATACAATAGAGCTATCGTTCATTGCCGTCAATTGGGGCCTTTATTTTGTCATCTTCTACGCTGTCACAACTTCTTGCCGAAGTGTTTGGTTACACCAAATTTCGCGAGGGCCAAGCGCAAGTGATGCAGGCGGTGCAAGAGGGGCATGATGCTTTAGTGCTGATGCCCACTGGGGGCGGTAAATCGCTGTGCTATCAATTGCCAGCGCTGGCTGCGGAAGGGTTGACGGTTGTTATTTCGCCGTTAATTTCACTGATGCAAGACCAAGTTGAGGCCCTTCACGCAATGGGTGTGGCGGCAGCCGCGTTGAATAACAGCCTCACCCCTGAGCAAAATGCAGAGATTTATCAACAGCTACAGCAGCAACGGATCAAGCTTTTATATGTAAGCCCTGAGCGCGTGATGCAGCCCTTTTTTATTAAACGGTTGCAAGAATGGCAAGTCGCCTTTGTAGCCATCGACGAGGCTCATTGTATCTCCCAGTGGGGGCACGATTTCCGTCCCGAATATGGCCAGTTGGGGCAATTAAGAGAAGCTCTACCACAAGTGCCATTTATGGCACTTACAGCCACCGCCGATGCCGCCACCGAGGCAGACATCATTTCGCGCCTTCGGTTAAACCAGCCGGAAGTGTACAAAGGCTCGTTTGACCGCCCTAACATTCGCTACTTAGTGGAAGAAAAATTCAAGCCTTTCAAGCAGGTACGCGACTATATTGCACAGCAAAAAGGCGCTTCAGGCATTGTTTACTGTGGCAGCCGCAAAAAAGTAGAAGAGCTAGCTGAGATGTTGCAGCGAGACGGTTTGCGTGCAGCAGGCTATCACGCTCGCATGGACCATGATGAACGCGAACGGGTGCTACGTGGGTTTGTGCGTGACGACATTGATGTGGTTGTGGCAACCGTAGCTTTCGGTATGGGTATCAATAAACCCAACGTGCGGTTTGTCGTGCACTTTGACATACCGCGCAGTGTCGAGGGTTATTATCAAGAAACCGGACGAGCCGGACGTGATGGCTTACCCGCTGAAGCAATGCTGTTGTATGCACCAAGTGATGCGGGCTGGATTCGCTCAGTGATTAATGATCATCCGGATGAAGATCGCAAGCGGGTAGAGACTCATAAATTCCTCGCCATGCAAGCCATGGCCGAAGCACAAACTTGTCGGCGCTTGGTGCTGCTAAATTACTTTAACGAATACCGTGATAAGCCCTGCAATAACTGTGATATTTGTTTAGATCCACCACGTCAATACGATGGGACAGTGGACGCACAAAAGGTACTTTCGTGTGTTTATCGAGTGCAGCAAAGCTTTGGTTCTACTCATGTGATAGACGTACTACGTGGAAGCAAGTCACAGCGGTTGATGGATCTTGGGCATGATAAGCTCTCTACCTACGGTATAGGTGCCGAGCATAGCCAAGAGTACTGGCAAGCTATTATTCGACAACTGGTGCATCGAGGTTTATTAGTCCAGAACGTGCAACAGTATGGCGTGCTACAACTCACTGAAGCTGCACGTCCCGTTTTACGTGGTGAAATTGCCCTACAATTAGCTGAACCAAGAATCAACTTGGCCACGAGTAAGCCACGAGTGGCTGATAGAGGCGATTATGACAAAGTCTTGTTCCGACGCTTACGCGCACTTCGTAAAACGATTGCTGATACCGAAGGGTTGGCACCTTATATGGTCTTTAATGATAATAGCTTGGTCGAAATGGCGATAGAATACCCCACCACGGCTGGCGCTATGCTCAACATAAGTGGGGTGGGTCATAAGAAGCTAGAGCGCTATGGCGATGAGTTTATTGCTGCCATTACCGCCTATCTAGATGCTGATGATGAACCTATCAGTCGCTTTTAGTTAGGCGGCTGGCGCCATATAAAAATGCCACAACTCTAATATCACAGGCACCACAGAAAGCACTAAGATAAGCGCCATAGTGATATTGAACAGACGTTGCATCAGCGGGTTGGTCAGCACTTTACGTAAGAGCGAACCAAAGACCAGCCAAATACCCACGCAGGGAAACGCCATCAATAAAAACGCCAAAGTAATAGCTAATACTTCCATGAACGGAGAGCCTTGTACCGTAGTAAAGGCTGCAACGGCACCGGTGGCCATCACCCAAGCTTTCGCATTAACCCATTGAAACAACACAGCCTGCCAAAAACTGAAAGGTTTTTTCTCACCACGTTTGATAGCTTGTGGCTCGGCACTAGCAATATGCCAAGCTAACCAAATGAGATAAAGCACGCCTAGCACTTTAATCAATTGGTGCAGATTAGGGAACTTATCAAAAATCACCCCAAAGCCAAGCCCAACTAAGAGCACCATCAATGGGAAGCCAAAACAAATGCCAAGAAAGTGCGGCATACTGGCTTTAATGCCATAGTTCATGCCCGAAGACATGATCATCACATTATTTGGGCCGGGAGTGATGGTTGTAGAAAAGGCAAAAAATAAGACGGCGATGAAAATTTCAAACATAGTCCGAGTGCAATCTAGTCATGGATGATGCTGTCATTTAATAGTAGTTTGCCAATAAAGCCAAGATCCCAAGCACTAATTTAGACTATTCTTGCTGCACGAGCGTCATCCTCTCACGTGAGCTTGACGACAACCGCATGCGAGGTACTATAAAGTTGAGCCCTCATGATGAACAAGGACCCAAATGAGCCAGGACAATCATTGGCAGATTATTAAGCTTGCTGAATTTGAGCGACCAAGTGCTCCAGCAAGCACACGGATTGAGCAACTGGTGCAGCACTTGCGCAATCTTTTTCCTAGCTCAGAGCAAGGTACAGAAGAATCTGAGGCAAAAGACTTTCCTGGCTACCGTGATTTTGACTTAGCTCCGGCCGCTGATGCGCTAGATGAGGCGTGGCAAGAATGGTTGGCTAGTGACGGCACTGGGGTGAAGTTTTTGGTGAGCCCACCTTTTAGTGGCACCGCGGCAATTAGTCGAGCGTGGGCAGAACGTCACCAGTTACCTGTTTTACAAGCGCCGGAGGCTGAACTCTTTGCCGGTGTTGATATCGAGGCCTGGTGGCAACCGCAAGCAGCACCCGTGTGGGTGATTGATCATTTGGCTGATTATTGGCAGCGACAAACCAATGGCTTAGCTTTTATTCGTGCCCTGCTACCTAAGTTAATGCGCGGCGAGTTAGGTAAGGGAATCGTCGTGTGTGATAGCTGGAGCTTTGCCTTTCTACAGCGTGCTTGGCCAGTACATTTGCCACAGGTGTATTGTTTTTCAGCCGCAACAGAAGCGTTGCTGCAGCAAGTAGGTATTCAGGCACCGAGTAAACAACTGCGCGCATTGGCAGCACGAGCCATGGGAAACGTTGGGTTAGCACTAGCCTTATGGGCCGTGACACAAGATGATGCTAAAGATTTACCAGCGATGCCAGCTGATTGCGGTGATGCCAGTGCTTTTGTTCTATATGCACTGCTTCTTCACAACGGTCTGAGTGGTGCAGCCTTACAAAGCGTCCTTCCTACGTTGGCGGCAGACCAGCTGGATGTTCAACTACTGCAATTACAGCAAGCTGATCTGGTCGAGTGCAATCAAGGTAAGTGGGAAGTTACTGTTTATGGTTATTTAGCCGCGCGTGACTTTCTTAACAGTCGTGGTTATTTCATGGATGCGTTTTAAGTGCAAACGAGCATCCGCAATGGGTCGAACAGGATAATCTAACTCATGGAAACCGATAAAATACTGGGGCTCTTTAAAACAGTAACGAGTGCCGCTGTGATAGAGATTGCGATAGTGATTGCTGTCGCAGTGGCTATTATTTGGCTGAGCCAGCGCCTCTTACCTTGGTTAGCAGACCATTTACATGGTAAGCAGCGGCTGTTTGTTTTAGCTATGATCCCAACCCTTCGGGTGGTGGTTTTCATCTTAGCGGCCTTGTGGATAGTGCCGATGGTAATTGAAACCACCGTACAAAACATGGTGGCGATATTAGGCGCAGCTGGGCTCGCCATAGGGTTTGCACTTAAAGATTACGTGAGTAGCTTAATTGCCGGTATTGTCGCAGTTTATGAATTACCTTATCGTCCGGGCGACTGGATTGAGGTTGACGGCACTTACGGTGAAGTAAAACACATTGGTATGCGTGCGGTAGAGATGGTGACGCCAGATGATACCGTGGTGTTTGTGCCTCATTTAAAATTATGGAATAGCCTAATCCATAACGCTAACAATGGCGGGCCCAGCCTGATGGTGGTCACCGATTTTTATTTAGCCGCTAATCATGATGCGCATCAGGTTAAACAGCTGCTTGAAGATGTCGCTCTGACCAGTCCTTATGTGCAACTGAAGCAACCGATTGTGGTGATCATTCTTGAGAAGCCGTGGGGCACGCACTACCGTTTAAAAGCTTATCCGATAGATCCGCGGCAGCAATTTCAGTTCATGACAGATTTAACGGCGCGAGGCAAAGCTTGCCTACGCGCGTTAAATATTGAGTTTGCTAACCTGTCACCAGAGCACGCTGTTCAGGTAACCCCATAGATAACAAGTAGGGCAATGGCACCTGTTGGCGTGCGCTAAACTCGGCTTTGCTGTCTAGACCTTGCCAGTTAATTTCGATGAGTGCTTGCGCCACAGCACCACCAAGCCCTGCGCCTGGGCCTAACAGGATAAAGTGGTCAGGGGCAAATTCTTTCGCGGCCGTTTGTATCGCTTTGCTAAAATCGTAGGCTTCGGTGACTTGGTGCCCCAGTGTGTATTGCTGTAATGCCGCTTGATGAGTTACATGGGCAGGCCAGATCTGGCCGCGACCATCAATCAAGGGCGTTTGTGGAGCATGAAAACCCGCTGCTGGCCATTCAGCTAAAGCTTGTTGCGATGCCTGTTGCATAAAATGGGTATGAAATGCGGCGTGGCCTGGTAAGAGCATAGGAAAGCGCTCATCTAATCGAGGTAAAGCCGCCATAGCAGCACTGCAAGCAGCCTCGGAACCAGCTAACACGGCATAGCCGCCGTACTTTATCGACATTTTTAAATCACCGGCAAAACGCTCTAACTGCTGCGCTACTGCTGCTTGCTTGGCGGCACAAGGTCGCCACTGCTCATCGACGACAGGATAAATAAATTGCGCCCCAGCACCGCCAGCAGTTAACTGCGCCATGCGAGTTACTAAGCGTGTGCTGGTATTTATGTTCCAGCTTTCGGCGCAGGCCATGGCGGTGTACCAGCCCATTGAATTACCGGTGATAGCCACAACGTCAAACTGCTCGGTGTTAAGTGCTTGGTAATCTAAATAGCCACCGGCATAAATCAGTGCCGCCGCATGCTCCGGGCGCTGATGAAGCGAGCTTTTAAACAACGGCGCTTGGTCTAATTCGCTGACAGTTGCTAGATTGAGATCGGTGCGGGTGTGATCGATTTGCGCCAAGGTAGGTTGCAGAGCTGCAGGTAAGGCGCTGCTAATAGAGCCAAGCTCTGGCTTGTTGTAGGTACCGCGGCCAGGGCAAACAACCACTGCCGTTTTGCGAGAGTTAGTCATGATGTTGCTCCAGCAAAGCTAAGGCTTGAGTCACGATATCGGTGCACGAAGGCAATACGGTATAGGCTGCTGCACCTAATGGGATAAAGCTGTCAGCAGCGTTAAGGCGCTGGATATGAAAGTATCCTGGCTGATGTTCGTGCAGGGCTGTGAATAACTCTTCGCTTAATGACCCGCGACTACGACATTCATCCACAATCAGCACCTTTTTGCAGCCCGCTAGTGCAGCTATGATTTTATCTACGTGCAGAGGCACCAAGCACCTTAGATCAAGAACCCGAACCGAGTGCCCTGCTGCGGCTAGCTTGGCTTCAGCTTGACGGCTTAGATAGTAGCCGTTGCCGTAAGAAATAATAGCCAACTCGAGACCGTCTCCAAACACGGCTGGCTCGCCTAACTCTGGCACAGGATGCTGCGGGTCTGGATAATCACTTAGCCAGCCGTTATCACCCACTTGATGTAGATCGCGCGTCATATACAGAGCAATAGGTTCGAGCATGATCACCACTCGCTGTTCACGAGCTGCAAGTTGCACCGCTTGTCGCATCAATAATGCGCCATCACGACCATGACTCGGGCACAGCAAGATGATCCCTGGTATATCCCTAAACACCGCGAACGAATTGTCATTATGAAAATGACCACCAAAACCGCGTTGATAAGCTAAGCCAGCAATTCGGATCACCATGGGGTTGGTATACTGACCACTGGAGAAGAAAGATAAGGTGGCGGCCTCGCCTCTAATTTGGTCTTCAGCATTATGCACATAAGCCAAAAATTGAATTTCTGGCATCGCAATAAAGCCTTGTTGCGCCATACCTATGGCCAACCCGAGAATACTTTGTTCATCAAGCACGGTGTTAAGGACGCGATTGGGGCCAAAAGCTTCCATCAAATGCTGAGTGACGTGGTAAACACCGCCTTTTTTAGCGATATCTTCACCGCACATCACGATATTAGAGTATTGCGCCATTAAATCATGTAACGCCCAATTGATGTGCTTAGCTAAATGCTGGGGCTTGCCGACATTGTGCTTGTCCCACTGAAATAGCGCTTGGCGTTGTTCGGCTGGCGCTGGTTTTGGCAGCGCTTGCGACCGTGCTGGAGGCACGATGCTGGCCATCACTTCAGCGGCAGAATTGAGTTTAGGCCGTTGGCTTGCTTGCACCGCAATACGTGCAATACGTTGTTGCTGCGTTTGAATAAATGCACCGAGTTGATGCGGATCGAGTAATCCTCGACTAAGTATCGCGGCACAGCTATGCAGTAACGGGTCTCGTTCATTGTCTAGCGCAATTTCTTGCTTACTGCGATAAGCAACTTCGGCATCTGCGCCCGCATGCCCAAACAAGCGTACCGTGCGTAAATGCAAGATGGCAGGTTTGCGCTTATTGCGTACGTAATCGGCCGCGGCCTGAGCCACCAAATAAGTCTCGGCAAGATTACTGCCATCAGCACTGAAATATTTAAGGGCTGGGCGCTGACTTAACTGTTGCTGAATCCATCCTCTGGGAGTGTGGGTGGAAATCCCCAAGCCATTGTCCTCACAGACCAGTAGCAGAGGCATCGGAATTTGTTGATAAGCGGCCCAACTGGCTGAATTGATCGCACCTAAAGCGGTGGAATGATTTGCTGAGGCATCCCCAAAACTGCAAACCGCGATAGCATCATGAGGCCAAGTGCCTTGGTGCGCTAAGCGTTTACTCAAGCCTAATGCAAAAGCGGTACCCATCGCCTTTGGCACATGCGATGCGATGGTACTTGTTTGCGGTGGTACGTTGAGATGCAAACTGCCAAGCACTTTATGACGACCGCCAGCAATAGGTTCATCAGCGGCTGCGGCAAAGCTGAGTAGCATGTCGTACAACGGAGTGGAGCCCGGTGCTTGCTTGGCGCGCTGAATGAAAAACGCGCCGCTGCGATAATGTAAAAAGGCCGGGTCGGTAACCCGCAAAGCTTTCGCAACGGCAGCATTGCCTTCGTGGCCGGCGCTACCAATGGTATAGAAGCTCTGGCCGGCAGCTTGCATTAAGCGAGACTGTAAATCTAATAAACGACTACTAAGCTGCGAATCAAATAAATCATACAGCTCGGCGTCACTCAACACACCACCAGCGGCGTGCGCCTGTGGCAGTTGGCCCTGCTCAATGCGCTGCAACAGTTCCGAGAGCCAGGGGTGCATAGCAGCCCGTGGCATGGTCTCTGAGGTCGACATGCAATTCTCCTACGCGTTACTATGGCTAGCTTGAATGAGTTGGTTAAGCGAACGCTTGTAACCCAGTTTGGGCGCGGCCAAGAATTAACGCATGCACATCGTGCGTACCTTCGTAGGTATTAACAGCTTCTAAGTTCATCACGTGACGAATCACATGGTATTCATCAGCAATACCATTGCCGCCATGCATATCACGAGCAACCCGGGCAATATCTAATGCCTTGCCACAAGAGTTACGCTTGATGAGCGAGATAGTTTCTGGCGGCAGCTGATCTAAATCCATCAAACGGCCAGCTTGCAGGCAGGACAACAGACCAATACTAATTTCAGTTTGCATATCGGCCAGTTTCTTCTGAATCAGCTGGGTAGCTGCAAGTGGACGATTAAACTGATGTCGGTCTAGGGTGTATTGGCGCGCTGCGTGCCAACAGAATTCAGCGGCACCTAAACTCCCCCATGCAATCCCATAGCGAGCTTTGTTGAGACACCCGAAAGGCCCTTTGAGGCCGCTTACATTTGGTAGTAAGGCATCTTCGCCAACCTCCACATTATCCATCACAATTTCACCAGTGATGGAGGCGCGCAGTGAGAATTTACCTTCTATTTTGGGTGCAGAAAGGCCTTTCATACCTTTTTCTAAAACAAAGCCGCGAATCTCACCATCTAACTTGGCCCATACCACAAAGACATCTGCGATAGGGGAGTTCGTGATCCACATCTTGCTGCCTTTAAGCACATAACCGCCATCAATTTTCTTGGCAGTAGTGCGCATGCTAGCCGGATCTGAACCCGCGTCTGGCTCAGTTAAACCAAAACAACCGACCCACTCTCCACTGGCGAGCTTGGGTAAGTACTTCATTCGTTGTTGTTCGGTTCCGTAAGCATAAATCGGGTGCATGACCAAACTCGATTGTACGCTCATCGCGCTACGATAGCCGCTATCGACGCGTTCTACTTCGCGGGCAATAAGACCATAACAAACGTAGTTAACTTCAGCGCAACCGTACTTTTCTGGCAAAGTAGCACCGAGCAAACCTAACTCGCCTAGTTCGTTCATAATCTCGCGGTCAAACCGTTCTTCGCGATTAGCTGTCAGTACCCGCGGCATAAGGCGCTCTTGACAATATTGGTGAGCAGTATCGCGAATCATGCGTTCTTCTTCAGTCAGCATGCTAGAAAATTGAAACGGGTCTTGCCAGTCAAAAGGAAAACGTGCCATGGAGAATCCTCTGTATTAATGCAAATTGGATAATAGCTATTAGATATTGGATATTAGAGCTGTGCTATCAATCAATAGCTCATGTTTAATAGCTAATATCGCTCTTGTTCTTATTTCATAGGCTTCACTTTACTCCGGTTTGCTGTAAAGTTAAATCATATAAAATCTACATCAGGTATAGTTAATAACTATGGATTTGCGCCAACTCAATTATTTTGTGGCTGTCTATGAAAATGGCAGTATTAGCGCCGCTGCGCGGGTTTGTAATGTGGCTCAGCCGAGTCTCTCAAAAGCCTTACAACAACTAGAGGATGAACTAGGCGTTGCGTTATTTGCGCGGCAATCACGAGGTGTCACCCCCACTGAGGATGGTGAGCGTTTATATGGTCATGCCGGGCGTATGCTTAGTCAGATGCAATCTTTGCGTGCGTCTTTTCGGCAAAGCGTGAAGCGCGTTCAGTTTCGTTTAGGCTTAATTCGCGCGCTTGGGGTAGAACGAATGAGCCAGCTATTAAGAGAGTTCAGTGCCGGGGTTGAGGGTTTAGAGTTGCATCTTGTTGAACCAGAAGACGAAGGGGATGCTCGTATTATCACACCCAAAATGCTGAAAGCGGGCGAGCAATTTCTACCCATTTGGACTGATAACTTTTTGGTGGCGTTACCTGCCGGACACCCGCTGGGGTTAAAAAGCTCCTTAGATTTGGCTGATTTTGATCAACTGGCACTCATTAAGCGCACCCCATGCGATGCGTGGTCACAGTTGTATCCAGAGTTGATAAGAAATGGCATCCAACCGGATATTCGAGCAGACATTCACACCATTGAATATGCATTAGGATTGGTTTCTGCAGGTGTTGGAGTAGCACTAGTGCCAGATTTTGAGGCGTTACGTGAACGTCAGGATGTGATTTTACGACCGCTGCAAGGTTTAACATTACAGCGCACTATTGGTTTAGCTTATCCACGCTCTAAATCAGGACAACCGGCTTTAGAATGGCTGCGCACTTTATGCCAGCAACGCAGTCACGACCTACAATAAGCACCAACCAAGATAAAATGGCAACCGAGAGGTTGCCATTTTGACCGGTGCTAGAGCCAGGCTAATTAGGCACCAGCACCATGCATTCTATGGGGCAGACTGGAATGCAGGCTGGCTCATCATAAAAGCCTTCGCATTCAGTACATTTTTCAACATCAACCACATAATGTTCTGGGCCCATAGCGATGGCTTCGTTAGGGCACTCGGGTACACACATGTCACAGTTAATGCAGTCACTTTCAATGAGCACCGGCATCTTTAACCTCCACATTGAGATCAACAACAGGAATCGTCTGCTGGGGTTTAACCGCAGCAACTTTGATAAGCATCGCAAATGGAGCATCTGCTTCGCTTAACGCACATGGCAAATCAATCGTAACTTGACGACCGGCACCCGCGGCGCGAACCAAATCAATGCCCTGATTATCTTGCATGCTGGACAAGGTAAATTGGATATTGCCAGAAGGCTTCATCAAGATGATAGTGTCGCCCAACGCAAATGCATTTTTCACCTCGACATAAGCTTGGGTGCCACTACTACGGATAATCTCACCCACTAATAGCTGCTCACCTAAGCTATGACTGGTGTCGTAATTTTGGGTATCACTGGGTACATGGCGGCGTAAAAAGCCTTCGGTAAAGCCGCGGTTGGCCATGCCATCTAGCTCGTTAAGTAACGCCCGGTTAAAAGGCTTACCAGCAACAGCATCATCGATAGCTTGGCGATAAATTTGTGCAGTACGAGCTACATAATAAGGCGACTTGGTACGGCCTTCGATTTTCAACGAATGCACTCCCATGTGGGTGAGTGCCTCGACATGCTCGATACCCCGTAAATCTTTTGAATTCATAATGTAGGTGCCGTGAATATCCTCATCCATCAGCATGTATTCGCCCGGGCGCTGGGGCTCAGTTAATAATACCGGCTTATCAATCGGATTAAACTGACCAACGGCATCTTCTTCAGCATCATGCACTTGGTAGGGCCAGCGACACGAGTTGGTGCAAGCACCTTGATTAGGGTCTCGTTTATTGAAATAGCCCGACAGCAAGCAACGGCCGGAATAGGCCATACACAATGCGCCGTGCACAAAAACTTCAATTTCCATCTCGGGGCAGCGCTGCCTAATTTCGGCAATTTCGCGTACTTCGAGTTCACGAGACAGAATGACCCGTTCAATGCCTTGTTGTTGCCAGAATTTAACCGCCGCCCAGTTGACGGTATTGGCTTGTACACTTAGGTGTAATGCTTGGTGCGGGTAATGCTCTCTTAGCAGCATCACGATGCCAGGGTCTGAAACGATCAAAGCATCCGGCTGTAACGCCACCACTGGCGCCATGTCTTCTACAAATCGGGTAAGCTTAGCGTTATGAGGAGCAATGTTGACTACCACATAGAACTTCTTGTTTAGGGCGTGTGCTTCAGCAATACCGAGCGCAAGGTTAGCGAGATCGAACTCGTTATTACGCACGCGTAGACTGTATCTTGGTTGGCCGGCATAAACGGCATCGGCACCATAGGCAAAGGCCAGACGCATGGCTTTTAGGCTGCCAGCGGGCGAAAGAAGTTCAGGGCTTGTCATGATGGTCATTGCTCTTACTACAAGGTACATGGCATCTAAGCGAGAGCTTAGATGGGTTATTAAGAGGCTACGGTGCGCAGCCGCTCATGTTACAAATAAAACCCCAGACAAAACTTGATCGGCATCAATCTTTGCTGGAGTTTGCTCAGGTTCTAACTAGCTTAAGCGTCGTGGTTTACCATCCACACTGCCGCTTCTACCCGCGACCGTAAACCTAGCTTTTTCAGCAAGTGCTTCACGTGTACTTTAACGGTACCGTCAGAAATATCTAACTCACGAGCAATCACCTTGTTGCTCATGCCTTTAGCGATGAGTTTTAAAATTTCTTGTTCGCGATTGGTGAGGCTATCGTACTTGCTCGCAGAAGGTGCTGAGGGACGTCGCAAGGCGGTTGCTAAAACTTCGGTAATAGACTCACTAAGCACCATTTTGCCTTCAATAGCGCGTTGAATTTGTTCTAATAATAACTCCGGGTCCATATCTTTTAATAGGTAGCCATCGGCCCCGTTAGTTATCGCCGTAACGACATCTTCATCGGCATCAGACACGGTGAGCATGACGATCCGAGAGGTCACCCCGTTGTCGCGCATCCGCTTAAGGGTTTCTAATCCATCCATACCTTGCATGTTCAAATCAAGGATAATCAAATCCGGATCAATTTCTTCGGCTAACTCTAGTGCTTCTGCACCGCTGCTACATTCAGCTACAACCTCTAAGCCGTCTTCAAGCGAAATCAGTTGTTTGAGCCCTTTACGCAAAAGTGGGTGATCGTCCACAAGCATAATGCTAGCTGGAGTATCAGACATGAGTTGCTCCTTTAATGTCTTATGATGATAAGCGTCAATATTTTATAGGGGGTATTTTTGCACAATGTAGCCCCGTTAGCCAAAGCTTAGCACCTTATTAACCCTTTGGGGGTAGTTTTAACTGCCTCTTTTGCATTGCTATTTATCCCCCTCGCTAAATTGTTTATTTGGCGGTGCTCACGCATAGTTACTAGCATAGCTGAGGAGTAACATGTGAACACCATTCGACTTTCGCCAACCATCGACAAACTCACCGCAATCAATCTGATTGTGGGGATGACCTTGTGGCTAAGTTGGAGTGTCTTGGTGGTGCAGCTCCATGCAGTAACGGTTCATTTGAGCTATGCACAGCTATACAGTTTGCTGGCAGCAGCCGGGAGCGGTGCTTGTGTGTTTCAGTTTGTTTTTTTATGGCTGGGTGAGCGCAGTATGCATAAGCGCTTTATTCAAGTAGGTTCAGTACTGTTATTGATACCGGCAATTGGACTTACGTGGCAGCTAAGTGTGGAGGAGATTGCGATTGAGCAACTGTATGTGTTGGCCTTTCTTTCTGGCTTAGGTGGCGCCCAATTTATTGCCTTACAACCTGCTGCAGGTGCACGGATTGAGAAGAGCTCACTTGGCTGGGTGCTAGCGGTTAACGCAGGGATCGGTGGGGTCGGGATTGTGTTGGCACAAACCCTACTACCGTTGCTTAGCGGTATCAACTGGCTAGGTGATTGGGCGGCTTCTCCTTGGTTAACTCATCAAACAAGTGGTGATATTGTCGGGGTGTTACCGCCGAGTACGCCCCTATGGCTTGCCAACACGGGCTGGTTATTGATGGTGGCAGTGATTGCAACAAGCCTGTATTCGTTAGGGCAGCGCCGTGCTCGAGGAGCTCAGGCTATGCCTAGCCCCTCAGGGCATCCCCCCAGCGCTGAGCCTGTTGTTACCAACACCCAACCGCCGATGCTAGGGCGCATTCTAAAGAACCGCCACACTTGGTTGATGACTTTATTCTACGTGATGGCCTTTGGTTCCTTTATTGGCTTTGCGATGACACTACCCTTAAGCCTTGAAACCTTTAGTGCTAACTACACACCAAGTGCCCTAACGTATGCTTGGATTGGGCCACTCTTAGGAGTGCTGGCCCGACCTTTTGGTGGCTGGCTGGCTGACCAGTACGGTGGCGCCAAAGTCTTGGTGGTGTGTGCTTTAGTGATGGCTATGGCTTGCTTGAGTGCCGCTTACATGACCGCAGCAGCCCTGCAAAGTAGGGTTCCTGAAGAGTGGTTCTTACCCTACCTGCTGGTCTTTTTGGTGATTTTTATTGCGGCCGGAACGGCTAGTAGTGCGGTCTTTAAAACTGCCAGTGTGGTGCTGCCATTAGAGCAGTTACCATTAGCATTGCGTTGGCTTACAGCCGTGGCAACTGCTGGCGCTATCTACATACCAGCCCTGTGGTATATCAATGTGAGCCAAGCCCATGGCGCCAATACGCTGGTGGCCTTTGCACTTTTTTACGTGCTGTGTGCGGCACTAGTTAGCTGGGTGTATCTGCGCCGGCGTAGCGAGTTTTATAACCCTTAAACAGTCGCTTCACGCTCTAACAGGTACTGCGGCACAAAACTAAAATAGACTCCTGTGCCACCTTCAGAACGGCGTTTTATTTCAATGGTGCCACCTAGATGACGGCTACGCTCTTGCATGATAGCAAGCCCGTAATGATTCATTTTTTCGGCCTGATCGGGAATACCTACACCATTATCTTCAATGCTTAATTCAATTCGCTGATCGTGCTGGCTTAGCTGTACCACCACATCTGTGCCTTGGCTGTGGTGAATGGCGTTCTGACAGGCTTCACGGATAATTTGCAGCAAATGAATTTCTTCATGCGGTACCAAGGGGGTATTCTCTAACTGATAGTTCAGCCTGAAGGACAGATCAGACTGCTCACTAAATTGATTGATAGTTGTTTGCAGGGCGTGCAACAGCCCCGCACCATCTACTTTGAGGCGGAAAGTGGTAAGCAATTCGCGTAACTGCCGATAAGCGGCATTAAGCCCTTGTTTAAGCTCTTCTGCAACATCATCAATCACTTCTTTATTATCTTTCTCAATGGCTTTGTTGAGGCGTGTCACCTGAATCTTCAAGTAGGACAAAGCCTGCGCAAGAGAGTCGTGCAGCTCACGCGCAATCACCGTACGCTCTTGAATAAGAGCTAGGCGCCGTACTTGCTCTTCTTCTTGTTTCAGGCTTAGGGCAATGGCCAGTTGGTCGGCAACTGACTGTAGCAACTGTTGTTGCCAATCGTTGAGTTGCTCGCTAAGGCTACAACGAGCTACCAAGACCCCGTAATTTTGTTGTTCGCGCTCAATGCTAAAGCGATAAATGCGCTGGTTGTTCTGGATACTCACTCCGGCCCCAGCATTCACACACTGGCTACAATCAACCCCTTCGCAAGGATCTTCTGGGGCGCCAATAGGCTGCACCTGTAAATAGGGTTTATTGCCTGCCTCGGTAATTAAGCAAAGCTCGAGGTCTTCAACCTCAGAGGCGCGCTTTAACCCTTCAACAATGGTGGTAAAGTCGTGATAACCAGGTGAATGCTCGATGATCATTCGCGCGGTGTCGTACAAAAACTGCAAGCGCACATTGCTTTGAGAAATGGCTCGGGTTTGTTCATCGACGCGTTTTTCAAGATTGCCATACATGTAACCCACAGCTTCGTTCATTTTATTCAAGGTGCCCGAGAGCACACCTAGCTCATCACGCATGGGATGATTCACACGGGCGGTAAAGTCGCCCTGACCAATTCTTTTGGCGGCGAGAGTTAAAACCTCTAATGGGTACTTAACGCGGGTGCGTAACCAATAGAAAATAACCAGCGCTAAACCAATGCTAGAAAACAACGAGAGCACCTGAATTAATCGAATGGAACGTATGCGCTGCTCGGCATCTTGTTGAATGGCGGTAACAAAGCGATTAATTTGGTCTATTTGCGGCAAAATCTGTTGTTGTAAATTAGCACTGGTGACCACGCCATCGGCTATTTGCTGCTGGAATTGCTGCCAACTGGTTCGAGTTTGCGTATATAAGGTTGCTAAATCAGACTCACTATGGCTAAAACGGTTAAAGACTTGATGATGCCAACTTTGTTCAAATTCGGCTTGCATGGCTGCTGCTGCAGCACTATCAGCATCATGTAATTGATGCCAGCTGTATTGATACGCTTGGTAGCGCAGTGAGCCTGCAATATTTATGGCTAAGGCATCTTGATCTGCTTTTTCTGAGAGCCAATACGAAGCCAACAGCGTGACTACGGTAAGCGCCACCATAAAACTCAAAGCAAAACCAATGCGTGTCACAATAGATGAATTAGGCATAGACAATTAGGAGTCAAACTCTTGGGTTGATTTAAACAGATGCGTTAGTGTACCTCGGATAGCAACTGAACAACAATCAACCGTAAAAAAAGCGGCAGCACCTAAGTGCCACCGCCTTTAACTTCACCTTTAATTTCAGGCTGTGATTAAGCTATATGCTGTTGTTCACGTGAGCTTTTATCAAACCACAAGCCATACACCACTTGCCAGCTGATAGCAAAAGCACCGACGATAAAGACCACGTCGCCAACAGTGCGCACCCAACGTAGACCCTCTAGCAACGGTTGTTGCATAAAGGCTTCGCTACGTGCATACCATAAACCTTCAGACGCTGATGCATAGAACTGGATGAAGCCAACTGGCAGCAAGCTAGTAAATAGCATCATGCCAAGGCCAATGTTCATCCACCAGAATGCAGTGGTCATCAGTTTATCGTTAAATTGCAGGTTTGGACGAATGTAGCGCAAGATGAGTAAGACAAAACCTAGCGCTAAGAAGCCATACACCCCAAACAAGGCCGCGTGAGCGTGAGTTGGTGTGGTGTTCAAACCTTGAATATAGTACAGCGAGATAGGTGGGTTAATCATGAAACCTAACACGCCAGCACCTAACATGTTCCAGAAGGCTACCGCAACAAAGCACATGAGTGGCCATTTAATGCGTTGCATCCACTCAGCTTTGCGTTGCAAGCTCCAGTTTTCCCAAGCTTCGTAGCCCAAGACAATCAAGGGAACGACTTCTAGCGCAGAGAAAGTTGCACCAACGGCCATCACGGGAGTGGTGGTACCGGCAAAGTACAAGTGGTGGAAAGTACCAGGTACGCCGCCAAGCATAAACAACGATGCTGACGCTAAGGTGGCCGTAGTAGCCATTTTTCTAGAAACCAAGCCCATGCTATGGAAAATAAAGGCTAGGGCAGCGGTGGCAAATACTTCAAAGAAGCCTTCTACCCACAAGTGCACGATCCACCAGCGCCAGTATTCCATCACTGATAAGTGAGTACGTTCGCCATAGAAGAAGCCAGCACCGTAGAACAGGCCAATAGCAACAACAGATGCGGTGAGTAGTGCTAATAAGTTCTTGTCGCCTGGTTGACGAAGAGCGTGGAAGACACCGCGCATCATCAACACTAACCAGAACACGATACCTAAGAACTTACCAATCTGCCATGCACGACCGAGGTCGACGTATTCATAACCTTGGTGACCCCACCAGAAGCTTAAGTGCTCAGGCATAATTTGAGCAATAGAGAGGAAGTTACCAATAAAGGTACCAGCAACCACTACAACTAACGCCCAAAATAGTAGGTCGACTCCTAGTTTTTGATACTTAGGATCTTTACCACCATTAATGATAGGTGCTAAGAATAAGCCAGCAGCTAAGAAGCCAGTAGCAATCCAGAACATGGCCGCTTGTAAGTGCCAAGTACGCACTAGCGAGTAGGGCAACCACTCAGACACGTTAATACCATAGAATTCTTGACCTTCTACAGTGTAGTGAGCAGTAAAGCCACCTAACAAAACTTGTAAAGCAAACAACGCCACGACGATAAAGCAATATTTACCTAGTGCTTTTTGTGATGGTGTAAGTTTGAAGGTAGTGATTGGATCTTGCTTAGGAATCTCAATTTCTTCTTCATCGTGGTCGCGCAAGAAAGCCCAACCCCAAATCAAAGCACCGATACCAGCAATCAGTAAAATCACACTAATAATAGACCAAATGATATTCTCAGCACTTGGCTTATTATCAATAAGCGGCTCATGCGGCCAGTTATTGGTGTAGGTGACATTGCTATCAGGGCGTTCAGTAGCGGCTGACCAAGCAGTCCAGAAAAAGAACTCAGTCATACGCTCGCGTCGCTCAAGGCTCGGCAAGGTGTTCTCTTTCATTGCATAGCTTTCGCGCGTGCTTTGTAGCTCAGGAGCATCGCTGAATAAGCGAATATAATAATCCGCTACGTCATTGATGGCTGCTACTCGAGTCTCACTTAGTAGCACCGTATCAGTTGCAGCATCGTAGGTGTTGGTACGATATTCCTGTTTTAACGCAAATTGCAGAGCATTTTGCTCAGCTGGGCTCAAGCTATCGTAGCTCATGCCGTAATCACGTTGCGCTACAATTTCTAACCAAGCTACGAGCTCACGGTGTAACCAGTCTGCAGTCCAATCGGGTGCTTGATAAGCACCATGGCCCCAGATCGAGCCTAATTGCATACCACCGATGGATTGCCAAGCGGTTTGACCATCGAGAATACTCTCTTCAGTCATTAACACTTGTCCCGATTCCGTCACGTACTGCGCTGGAATAGGCGGTGCTTCGCGGTATACCTCTTTACCAAAATAACCCAAGATACCAAAGGTAATCGCTAGGATGCCGATGAGTATCCACCAAAGTTTCTTATAACCGGCCATATGGCACCTCCGGTTGTTGTTGTTGATTCATGCGAGAGTCTCCCTTTATTGCATTTCGCACGCATTCATAGATGAGTACCCTTTCCTTATAGCAAGTCTCGTGCCAACTTTTATCCATCTGATTTTATTGGTTTTTGTTTGTTTTTAGGGTAGATATAACCGCACTTTTTGAGGGTGCTAGTAACCCGTAGGGTTATTTTTACCCACCAGCATGTTTTGGCTAGCTTGGCCAAGCGGCGTTCAGAGTTTTTCAGGCTGCTTATTTATTGATCCGGATCAACACAATATCTAGGTGATCGTCTAGGCTTTAACACAATATATAGATGCAAATAAGCAATCAAGCACAATATGTGGGGTTTTAATGCGCTACTGTTCAGAGCAAATAGCCTTTCAGGAGGTGCCCGGCGAAGTCTCGTTGGCTTATACCATCACCGGCTGCCCTGTGGGTTGTAAAGGCTGTCATAGCGTTGATAGCTGGCCCGCTCATAGCGGAGTGGAATTAACCCCAGAGTATTTTACGAAGCGGCTGCAGCAATATCGGGGCCTCATCACCTGCGTGTTGTTTTTAGGGGGTGAATGGTACCCAGAGCAATTACTGCACTTACTTAAATTAGCTCGTGAGCAGGGGCTAGAAACCTGTCTGTATACCGGTTATGAGCAGGTGCTGCCTGCACTCCGCGAACAGCTCACCTATTTAAAAACGGGCCCTTGGATAGCTGAGCTTGGTGGCCTAGATAGTCCAAACACAAATCAGAAGTTTATTGATTTACGCAATCAACAACTACTAAACGTGCGCTTTTTAAGCACTGATTAAAACAAGGAGCATACCTATGTTGCGCTTATACCCCGATCAAGTAGACGCCAAAGTTGACTTTATTCAGCAATATCTCCATGCCGAAAATGCCGCTGATGGCTCAAAAATGGATGCTAATGCGAACGTGACGCAAAAGAATATTGCGACGCTAGAGTCAGAAATCATGAAGGATTTTTTTGTTCAAGTGAACCGCAAGCAAGTCAGCAATAAAATTGCAGAGTTGTTTGGCCCGCCGTTGGCGCAGGAGTATATTCGTCAAATAGAAGATCATGAGATTTATGTGCATGATGAAACTAGCTTAAAGCCTTACTGTGTGTCGGTTACCATGTATCCGTTTTTACGTGATGGGCTCACTAAGTTGGGCGGCGAATCAAAAGCACCAAAACACCTAGAAAGCTTTTGTGGCACTTTCGTGAACTTCGTCTTTGCGGTGAGCTCACAGTTTGCCGGGGCCGTCGCCACCGTCGAATTTTTGGCTTACTTTGATTATTTTGCTCGTAAAGATTACGGTGATAACTACCTAGAAACACATCGCCATCAGATTGAAAACCACTTACAGCACGTCGTGTATGCCCTCAATCAGCCCGCGGCAGCGCGCGGTTATCAAAGTGTCTTCTGGAATATCTCAGTCTATGACCAGCATTATTTTGAAAGTATGTTTGGTGACTTTGTCTTTCCCGCCGATTTCAGCAAATCATCATGGCAATCGGTGAGCCAGCTTCAGGACTTTTTCTTACATTGGTTTAATGAAGAACGGAAGAAAACCATACTCACTTTCCCGGTCGTTACCGTGGCTATGCTGACCGAAAATGGTCAGTGCAAAGATCAGCAATTTGCTCAGCATATTGCCCATGAATTATCTGTCGGTAACTCATTCTTCGTGTATCTGTCACCCAATGCCGATTCGTTAGCTTCTTGCTGTCGTTTACGCTCTGAAATTAGTGATAATACCTTTTCTTACACCCTTGGTGCTGGTGGCGTCGCGACCGGATCCATTAATGTGATCACCATTAATATGAATCGGTTAGTGCAAGATGGACGCGACTTGGGTGAGGAAATTGAGAAAATTCAAAAATACCAAGTGGCCTATCGGCTGCTCATGGAAGATTACCAAGCAGCCGGTTTACTCACGGTTTACGATGCTGGTTTTATTACCCTGGATAAGCAGTTCTTAACTATTGGTATCAATGGCATGGTAGAGGCGGCGGAATCGCAAGGTTTAACGGCCAGTAATAATCCTGAGTACATTGAATTTGTGCAGCGCCACTTAAAGGTTATTTACGATGCTAATAAAAAAGCCAAACAAGAATATGGCTATATGTTTAATACCGAGTTTGTGCCGGCAGAAAACCTTGGTGTCAAAAATGCGAAGTGGGACCGCGCCGATGGCTATGTTGTGCCGCGTGATTGCTACAACTCCTACTTTTACGTGGTAGAGGATGAACAAACCAATGCAATTGATAAGTTCACCTTACATGGTCATGAATTAATAGAGTTTTTAGATGGTGGCTCGGCTCTACATCTTAACCTAGATGAAAAACTTAACGAGGATGGCTATTTATCACTGTTAAATATTGCTGCTAAAACTGGCTGCAATTATTTCTGTATCAATGTGAAGATTACCATTTGTAATGACTGTGAACATATTGATAAGCGCACCCTGCATAACTGCTCAAGTTGCGGCTCTGACGATATTGATTATGGTACGCGGGTGATTGGCTATTTAAAACGAGTGTCGGCATTTAGTGCTGGGCGTCGGCAAGAACATGCCGCCCGCCATTATCATCGCCAGCCGCAGCGGGCGGTAGAGGCGGCAACATCCCAAGCTGGCTAGCTTGGGATGGTCAGGCCAGCACAAATGATGCTGCCATAGCTAGACTATGGCAGCACCTATCGAGAGCCTCTTCTTAGTTAAACGACTTTAGAGTAGCGTGGAGCCGTAGCTGCATCGTCTAAGTAGGCGTCAAAGCAGGCACAAATACTCCGTACCCATAAGCGACCCAATTCAGTAACACGTAATTGCGAGTCATCAATGGTCACCAGCCCATCCTCAATAAAGGGGGCTAATTTCTGTTTAGCATTGGCAAAGTAAGTCCAAAAATCAGTCAACTGCCAAGCCTGTGCAAACGCAGCAATATCCAATTCAAAGTGGCAGATAACTTGCGAAATAAGTGCGGCGCGCAAGCGGTCATCTGCGTTCAGTTCAAATCCTTTAATAACCGGTAGGCGTTGTGCCTTCAGGTGCTTGTAATAGTCAGGTAGTTCTTTGCTGTTTTGCCAAAGCACCCCATCAATTTGGCTAATGGAAGAAGCTCCAATCCCCAACAAAGCATCCTGGCCGCTGGTGGTGTAGCCTTGGAAGTTACGCTGTAAGCGCCCTTGTTGCTGAGCAATAGCAAGTTCATCAGATGTTTTTGCAAAGTGGTCCATACCAATAAACTGATAACCGGCAGCGTTAAAACGAGTAATCCCAAGCTGCAACAGTTCTAACTTAATCGATGGCTTAGGTAAGCTCTCAGTTGGGATTTTTGCTTGACCAGCAAAACGTGCCGGCAAATGAGCGTAGCTAAATAACGATACCCGGTCGGGAGCCAAGGCAATCACTTGATCAATTGAGGCTTTAAAGGTTTCTGGACGCTGGTAAGGTAAACCGTAGATTAGGTCTAGGTTGATCGACTTAAAGCCCAATTCTTTGGACAGCTCTACTTGATGTCGGATGAGATCGGTATCTTGGACACGGTTAATCGCAATCTGTACTTTTTCGTCAAAGTCTTGCACCCCATAGCTTACACGATTAAAACCGAGCGCTCGTAAATGCCGTAATTTTTCATCACTACAGCTGCGTGGGTCGATTTCGATACTCCACTCAGCATCGTCAGTGAAACTGAAGTGTTGATGTAGCAAATCATCTAAGCGTGACAATTGTTGCTCGGTTAAAAAGGTTGGGGTACCACCGCCCATATGCACAGACTCAAACTTACGAGCCCCTAACAGCTTGGCGTACATCGCCATTTCTTCGGCTAAGTAATCAAGATAGATATCGGCTTTGTGCTGATGCCGAGTAATCACCTTATTGCAGCCGCAGTAGTAACAAAGCTTGTGACAGAAAGGTAAATGAATATAGAGGCTTAACTTTTCTGGCGCATCAGCCAGGGTGCGCTCTAAAGTACCGATCGGAAACTTATCATGCAGCGCCAAGGCGGTCGGATACGAGGTATAACGCGGACCGTTAATGTTGTATTTATCAATGAGCTCTTGGCTCCAGGTGATATTTGCTACTGATGCGTTCATGCGTTACCCCTTGGTGACACCTTGGTTAAATTCTGTCGCTCATAATACTTGATGCAGATCAGAATTTTGATACGCCTGAAGGGGTATAAGCTTGCTGCTGCAAAATACGCTCGGCTAAGGCCTGATTAAACCTAAAAATAGGCTTGGGCAGGCGTTGATTCAACTCAATGGTGTCCAATAAGTTCTTCACTTCAAGCCCTAATTCAGTGTCACCTTTGATCAATAATTTGCGTCGGAAGAACAAGGTATCCGGGTCTACTTTGCCACTTAGCATCAGCAATAAATACTCACTATTGCCGCGCATGGTAACGTCTGCTTGCGGGCCGTCAAAAGTTACTTGTAGGCGTGGTCGTAGGCCTTGGTTGGCGAGGGATACGCTGAACTTTAAGGCTAAGTCTGGCACCTCAATAAGAACCCATCGCTGGCGCAAGAAAGCAAATTTATCGGCCACCAGTTCATCGTTGAGAACATGGTTAAGAGCTTGCGCGAATAGGCGTTGAGTTACCCCACGCGGGGCTACTTGCAATAAGGATTTAGAAAGGTGTGGGCCCCACTGATAGGCCAGATCTACTACTTTAGGGATAACCATTTATTACCTCGATTAATCAGCCCAGAAAAATTTAACCCGATTATAATACTCATTACCAATGCATGTTTATGGACGGGATCAATAATTATGGAATTACTCTGCCCCGCCGGCAGTATGCCAGCCTTGAAAGCAGCCATTGAAAATGGTGCAGATGCGGTATATGTAGGTTTAAAAGATGAAACTAACGCACGTCATTTTGCTGGTTTAAATCTTGACCAAGCAGGTTTAACTGAAGCCGTTCGGTTTGCGCATAGCCATGGCAAGAAGTTGCATGTTGCCATTAATACCTTTGCGCATGCAGATAGCTGGGAAAACTGGCGGAAAGCGGTTGATATGGCGGTTAAGTGCGGCGCTGATGTGCTCATTTTGGCGGATATTGCGGTGCTAGCTTACGCAGCGGAGCGCTATCCCCAGGTTGAATTACACCTTTCGGTACAAGCCTCAGCCACCAATGCGGCCGCAATAGAGTTTTATCAACAGTTTCATGTGAAGCGCGTGGTGCTGCCGCGCGTGCTCTCGATGAACCAAGTACGTACCCTAGCGCGCACCACCGATGTTGACCTCGAAGTTTTTGCCTTTGGTAGCCTGTGCATTATGGCCGAAGGGCGCTGTTATTTAAGCTCGTACATGACAGGCGAATCACCGAACACCGCAGGAGCTTGTTCACCGGCAAAATACGTACGCTGGGATGAACACGAAGATGGCTCGTTAGAGTCACGGCTAAACAATATTCTGATTGATACCTTTGCCCCCAATGAAACTGCTGGCTATCCCACGTTGTGTAAAGGACGTTTCACCGTCGGTGAAGACACCTATCACGCCTTAGAAGAACCAACCAGCTTGAATACGTTAAGCCTGTTACCGGAGCTACATAAAGAGGGCATTGTGAGTTTAAAAATTGAAGGTCGGCAACGCAGCCCAGCCTATGTCGCCCAGTTAACGCGGGTGTGGCGTCAGGCTATAGACAAAGTGCTAGCAGATCCTGCTAATTTTGCCGTGCAGCCCGACTGGAATACGACTCTCGCAGGTTTATCTGAAGGCAGCCAAACCACTTTGGGTGCCTACCACCGGAAATGGAAGTAATCATGAAATTTTCTCTAGGAGCAATTCAATACTATTGGCCGCAGCAAGTGGTAAAAAACTTCTATCGGCAAGCCGCAGAATCTGCCGTTGATATTGTTTATTTAGGCGAGACGGTCTGTAGTAAAAGGCGTGAACTGAAGTTTACTGATTGGCTGCAAGTCGCTCATGAATTACGCGAGGCGGGCAAACAGGTGGTGCTGTCTACCATGACCCTGTTAGAAGCACCATCCGAGCTACGAGAGCTACGCAAGTATTGTGATAATGGTGAGTTTTTAGTGGAAGCCAACGACGTGGGCGCCATTCGACTACTGCAAGATAACCAACTACCCTTTGTCGCAGGAGCCGCTATCAACTGTTACAACCAACACACGCTGCGGCAATTAATGACGATGGGGATGAGCCGTTGGGTGATGCCGGTTGAATTATCTCGTGACTGGTTGCAGAAATTACTGCAACAGCCGATGGTAAAAGATGTGCGCGATTGCTTAGAAGTTGAAGTGTTTAGCTTTGGGCACATGCCTTTGGCTTGGTCCGGTCGCTGTTTTACGGCGCGCTCAGAAAACCGTGCCAAAGACCAATGCGAACTCTGTTGCATTAAATACCCAGAGGGGCGTCGTGTCGATAGCCAAGAAGGCCAGCAAGTATTTGTTCTAAATGGTATTCAAACGCAATCCGGAACTCGTTATAACTTGGTAAATCAGTTACCTAGCATGCAAGGCTTAGTTGACATAGTGCGTTTAAGTCCGCAGTTAGAAGGCACCTTTTCTTGGTTAGAAAAATTTCGGCAGAACCAGCATGGCGAACAGCCCCAAGCCCTCGAGCCGAACGATAGTAACGGCTATTGGATGGCATTAGCAGGGTTAGTGCAAACAGCATAATTAGGGTTGCTAGCAACCATATAGGAAGACAGCATGATTCAAATTACTGACTTACAAATTGAGCAAAAAATGTGGCCGTTATTGCGGCAAGCTTTTCGGCCGATGTTTTTATTGGGGGCGAGCTTTAGTGCCTTGGCCATCACCTTGTGGCTGCTGGTATTAGCTCAGGTCATCGAGCTGCCCGTGTATGGGCAAACCTTATTCTGGCACAGTCATGAAATGATCTTTGGTTTTGTGGCGGCCATCATCGTGGGCTTTTTGCTGACCGCCGTACAGAATTGGACTGGCTTACGCGCTACCCACGGACGGGCCCTTGGCATCCTCACTGCGGTATGGGTGTTGGGTCGGTTAGGGCTTTTAGTTGGGGCTTGGCTACCTTGGTGGCTGGTAGCTGCGGTTGATCTATTATTTTTACCGTTAGCGGCAATTTTATTGGCTGTGCCCTTAATTGCGGTGAAGCAGCAGCGAAACCTATTCTTCGTGCCCGTGCTTTTCTTGTTAACCTTGTGCAATGCGCTCATGCACTTCGGGCTGCAGACCGGACAATACGAAATTCAACAATTAGGTAGCCAAAATGCGGTGTGGTTGGTCACTTTACTGATGGCCATCGTAGGTGGTCGGGTACTCCCTATGTTCACCGCCAACGGAACTATGACACCAAAAGCCGAACCCATCGTCTGGTTAGACCGCATCGGGTTAGGTAGTTTGTGGTTGATTTTTGTGCTGAATATTACCAATTTCAGCGCCATGGTACCGGCCTTGGTGATGGCTCTACTCTTCGCGACAAGTGCTTTAGCTTTAGCTATTCGCTGCGCCCGCTGGCGTATCTGGATCACCTGGAAAGTACCGTTACTGTGGTCGCTACATGTAGCTTACTGGTTTATTCCAATTGGCTTAGCGCTATATGCGCTGCGCTATGCGGGCTTTCCTATCACCAACAGCTTGGCGTTACATGCATTAACTGCTGGCGCTATGGGGAATATGATTTTAGCGATGATTGCACGGGTCTCTCTGGGCCATAGTGGTCGTGCCCTACAACCCAAACCCATCATTAGCGCAGCCTTTATGTTAGTGATAGTAGCTGCGGTGGTTCGCGTATTTGTGCAAGGCTTATGGCCAGAGTTATCCGTGTATTGGTATGCCCTAAGTGCGTTTGCTTGGGTGTTGGCCTATGCCATTTATGTCCTGGTGTACTTTCCTATTCTTACCACGCCACGTCCAGATGGACGTCCAGGTTAAGCATCGGAGCCTGAATCAGGTGGCTGTTGCTCTGGGCGCAGCCACATCCATACTGCAACGGTGGCCATAATGCCAATAACTAAGCCTTTTAACCATAAAGGTGCTGGGCTAAATGCCAACATGATTGCGCTCCCGGACATCATCACCGATGCAATCACTTTGGGCCTACGCTTAATGACACCGTAGCGGCGCCAGGCAATGATTTGCGGGCCATAGGTTGGATGCGCCAATAGCTTGGCTTCTAATACCGGCCAGCCCTTGCCGCCGGCCCATGCGGCCACCAGCAGAAAAGGTACCGTTGGCATGATGGGCAACAATAAACCAATGATGCCCAGCGCTAGCGTAATAATAGCTAGCGTCCGCCACAATAAAATCCGCAGCACAACCGTCATAGAGCTCCTTGCATGGCTTGGTAGTGGGCAGCTGCTATTTTAAGCCCAGCCGCTGCGCCAATTTGTGTAAGTTGCTTGCATCTATCTCTAGTATACGGGCCGCTTGGGTCCATTTGTAGTCCGCTTGCTCTAAAGCCTGCTCAATAAGCTGACGCTGCACCGCATTGAGGGTATCTTTCAAGTTCATGGTGGGAAACGCCTTGCGCTGGTTGCTCTGCAATATATCCGTGACTTGCACGCTGGCGGTGGCTGCACCAGGTAAATCCAGCAAACCAATATCGATACTAACAATATCTTCTCGTGCCGCACCTATGCTAAGCGCCTTAATCGCCGCCCGGCTGATGGTATGCTCAAGTTCGCGCACGTTGCCAGGCCAATCATAAGCCAATAAGGCATGCTCTGCCGCTTGGGTGAGGCGTAACGCTCGTACCCCAAGGCGAGCTCGGTTAAGCTCTAAGAAGTGACCGGCTAACACAGGAATATCATCGCTACGCTCACGCAGCGGTGGAATAGGTAACGGGTACACGGATAAGCGATGGTAGAGATCAGCACGAAAATCACCAGATTTTATTTGCTGCTTCAAGTCGCGATTAGTTGCCGCCACAACTCGGACATTGACGGTATGGCTACGATCGCTTCCTAAGCGTTGAATCTCGCCATTCTGCAATACTCGTAGTAACTTGGCCTGAATTGCTGGTGGCAGCTCACCTACTTCATCTAAGAAGATGGTGCCGCCATCAGCGCTATCAAACCGACCGGCCCGCTCGCTGGTTGCCCCAGAGAAGGCCCCTTTGGTATGGCCGAAGAGCTCACTCTCGGCCAGAGCCTCAGGTAACGCTGCACAATTCACATACACTAAGGGCTGCTGCGCTCGTTGTGACTGGCGATGTAACTGTCGTGCAAATAACTCTTTACCCACGCCGGTTTCACCCAGCAGTAATACCGGAAGATCTGAGCCGGCCACAACACTCAATTCTTGCATCACATTGAGCAATGGAGCACTACGCCCGATGATTTCGTAACTAGCGGAAGCCTCGCCACTAAGCGAGTATTCTTGATCGCGCCGTTGATTACGTAGGGCTCTGACGCTTTGCTCAATTTGCCCCATGCGAATCGCCGCTTCAACCAGCAAGCTTGCTCGTTGCAGTGCATGCATGGCAGCCGTATCAAAGGTTCCTGGGGTGAGGGCATCTAGGGTCAGAACCCCCCAGCATTTGCCTTCAACATGTAATGAGATCCCCATACAATCGTGTACTGCCAAATGGCCATCGGGGCTATCTTCTATAAGCCCGTCATAGGGGTCTGCGAGGTGGCTATCTGGCTCAAATCGAACCGCTTCGCGACTCGCCATAATGGTGGCTAGGCGCGGATGCTGATGCACAATAAAACGGCGCCCTAAGGCCTCCCGTGCTAAACCGATACTAGCAATGGGCTTAAGCATTTGCTGCTCTAATTTAAGCAGCACCACGGCACCACAATGAAAGTGTTGGCGTAGTGTTTTGACGACTTTCTCTAGCCGTACTACGGCAGGCTGTTCGGTCACTAAATCGGCGATCAGAGTTTCAAGTAAGGTGACATCTTGCATGGTAGATTTAACCCTTAAAGTCCTTTTTGACCCAAATAAATATGGGTTTAATTTACCATTGCAGGGAAAAACTCGATATAAATCAAAGTAGGTAGTTTTGGCATCCATCTTGCAGTACCAAGAGGTATTGCTGGTCCATTTTGGCCGCTTTTATCTCAAAATTAGGAGTTATTATGTCAACACCATCTACCATTCATGCAGAAGCTTTAGCCGTGTTTCAAGCCATGCCTAGCAAGCATTTAATTGATTATATTGTTGAGAATTTTCACGATAAGCATCGCGCACAGCTGCCGGAGTTAATTAACTTAGCGCGCAAAATAGAAGACGTACATAATGATCATGAAGCCTGTCCAGCAGGCTTGGCAGAATTGCTGCAAAGCATGTACCAAGAGCTAGAAAGCCACATGATGAAAGAAGAGCAAATTTTGTTTCCGATGTTAGCTGGTGGGATCTATCCAAGCGGACCTATCGCGGTGATGGAAGAAGAGCACGACCAGCACGAGCAAATGTTAGCCGAATTATTAGAGTTGACCCATCAAAACCAAGCTCCACGCGGCGCATGTGGAAGCTGGATCATGCTTTATGAGGGGTTAAATGAGTTAGTGAAAGACTTGCAGCTGCACATCGATATTGAAAATAGCATTCTTTTTAAGCAAGCAGATAAACCAGCCAGCAGTGGCCATGGTAATGGTCACTGCTGTGGTGGTTGCCAATAAGTGCTGCGTCAGTTAGTGAGCTAGCTCGCGCAAGCGGGCTGGCTCGATGATGTTAACTAGCTTGTTCTGCACATCAATCACACCTTCGCCTTGCAGTGCCGATAAAATACGGCTAATGGTTTCTACCGAAAGGCCTAAGTAGTTACCGATATCAGCGCGAGTCATGGTTAAGCGAAACGAAGTGCTAGATAATCCGCGCGCTTTAAAGCGATCGGACAAGGTGACTAAGAAGTGCGCTAAACGTTGATGGGCTGAGCGGTTGTTCAACGTGCCGAGTAGTTGTTTGCTGGAGAATATCTCGCTACTCATTAAACGCATCATTTGTTTGCGCAGGGATGGCATCTCAATCACTAGCTCATCCAGTGACACAATAGGCACTTCGCACAACATGGTGGTTTCTAGCGCTTGTGAGTAACTGCGGTGTTGACCTTCAGCTAAAGCATCAAAACCGACGAGGTCGCCAGGCAAATGGAAATCAATGATTTGCTCTACGCCATTATCGTCAATGGTGTAAGACTTTAGTGAACCGCTACGCACGGCATATAAATATTTTAGCGGCGCACCGGCATTAACTAACACGTCACGTTTATGCAGAGGCTTATGACGCTGAATAATAGTGTCTAGCCGATTCATACCCTCTTGATCTAATTGGTACGGTAAACATAGCGCTGCCATGCTGCAATTTTGACAATGTATGTGAGAAGTCAGATTAGCCATAATGATTTCCTGATTTAGATCAACATCCCTAACGAATAACTGCAGTATACGCCCAACGCCTGAAAAGTAACCTTGTGCCGATGGAGTACCTCCAATATGCCTAAGTGGAGGTAGTTGGTAGGGTTTGTGGGGTTTGCCCGATACTGTTAAAATGCGCGACCAAACCAGCAGGAGCACCTAAGTGGATGCATTTATAACTTCAACCGTGACCGTCGCTTTAGCCGAAATAGGTGACAAAACGCAATTGCTAAGCCTGTTCTTGGCGGCGCGGTACCGCCACAAAACAGCGATTATCATGGGGATATTAGTGGCGACTCTGCTCAATCATTTAGCGTCCGCTTGGCTGGGTTCATGGTTAGTGGATGTCATCCCGGCAACACTCGCCACCTATGTGGTCGCAGGTTCTTTTATAGCCGTTGGCCTGTGGGTACTGATACCCGATAAAGCAGATGATGACGAACACGAAAACGTGCGTAAATACGGCGCTTTTATCGCCACCACAGTGCTGTTTTTTATTGCTGAAATAGGTGATAAGACCCAGGTGGCTACGGTTATTCTAGGAGCTCAATACACCAGCGTATTGTGGGTTACATTAGGAACAACCTTAGGGATGATGCTTGCCAATGTTCCGATCGTGCTACTCGGACAACGGTTGATGCAAAAACTACCTCTGAATGCAGCTCGTTATATTGCGGCGACCTTGTTCGTGGTGCTAGGTATTGCTACCGCGCTAAGTCAACTCTTGGCTTAAACGTTCTAAGCCACTTTGGCGCTGGCTAAAACTTGGCCGCGCGTTGAAAACTTGCTAGTATCGGCAACAGCTAAATTAAAGAGATAACCTGATGCTTAACTGGACTGAACAACAACGCGCACGTGGCTGCCTATGGGCCGTCATGCTGGTGTTGTGTCTGTGTTTGGCGAAACAAAGTAGTTGGATTCAAGGCTGTCCATTACAACAGCAGGCGCTACCGCAGGCTAGCCTGGTGGCAACTAGCGCCACCAGCGACGCCGCTAGTGCCCTAGCTAGCGAGAGTGATTGTAGTGCCAGTGAGCAACTATTGCAGCAGGCATTACAGCAATTATTTGACCAACTGAGTGTCGGCCTATTATTAGTCGTTGCTCTGCTTTTCTCCAGCCGGCTAGGCACCACCGCGGTAACTTTGACAGTGCCACCGCCGCGGTGGCGATATCGGCCACATCTGCACTTTTGTGTGTTTCGAGAATAACCTCACTGAGTTGTCTGTAGCTGCTTGATGCAGCAAGCGAGGGGTACGACTGTTCTGTTCGAATCGGTTCAAGTAGGTACTCAGTCATAGGTTAGTTGAGATGTATAGATGAAACACATAATCCCCTTTATTTTATTGTTCATGTTGATGAGTTCTGCATGGGCACAGGATTCTACTGACTGGATAACCAGCTCAGAGCATCCGCACGTTCAAATCAAGTTAGATTTAGTGACCGCGCAAGCCGATCAGCAACAGTTGCAAGCCTTGCTAAAGGTTCGCTTAGAGAGCCCTTGGAAGACCTATTGGCGGGCGCCCGGAGAGGGCGGCATTCCCCCTACCGCAGAGTGGCAAACCAAGAGTAATATCAGTAGGGTGCAGTGGCAGTGGCCTGCTCCACAACGTTATCAAGTGCAAGGGATTGAAACGGTAGGCTATCAGGGCACGGTTGCCTTTCCGCTAACGTTGACGATAGAAAACTGGCAGCAGCCAGCGCGACTACAAGGTGTGGTGACCATGTCTAGCTGCACTAACATCTGCGTGTTAACGGATTTCCCCGTTGATATCAGCTTCAATCCGGCCCAACTGGCCGCATCTGAGCAGCGGGTGTTTGAATTGCAGAAGGCACTAAGCCAAGTGCCTCGGCTAGACCATCCCGCGGTGGTCTTGGAGCGGGCAGAATGGTCAGCCAGTCAACAGCAGTTGCAACTTGAGCTTACCCACCCACAGGGCTGGCAACAGCCGGATGTCTTGGTTGATAGCTTGGCCACGGAATTGGCAGATATGACGGTGGCACCACCACGCTTGGATATCGATGGTCAGCGGTTACTGGCTACCTTCAACATTAGCCATTGGTTAGGTGCTGCCGAGGTGGCTAGTTATCCCATTCAAATTACTGTGTTAGATGAGGCGCTAGCGGCTGAACTATCCACAACGGCGCAGGCCGTGGCGCAAGTCACTCATGCACCAGCGGTATCTAGTAGTCTTGGTTTGATGTTTGCTTTTGCGCTGCTTGGCGGGCTTATTTTAAATATCATGCCATGTGTCCTACCTGTGCTGGGGATGAAGTTGCAAAGCGTGTTGTTGATACCGCGAGAGAGAGGGCTTATTCGGCGTCAGTTCTTAGCATCGGCATTAGGTATTGTGCTGTCTTTTTGGTTGTTGGCACTGTTTATCTGGGGCCTAAAAACGAGTGGTAGCGCGCTAGGCTGGGGTATTCAATTCCAAAGCCCGTGGTTCATTGGCTTTATGGTGCTAGTCACTGGTTTATTTACGTTCAACTTGGCTGGCCTATTTGAATTTCGATTACCTAGTAGCTGGCAAACTTGGGCTGCCCAACGTGGTGATAATTCGTACCTAGGGCATGTTGTCCAAGGCATGTTCGCGACCTTATTAGCAACGCCTTGTTCGGCCCCCTTTTTAGGAACCGCAGTAAGTTTTGCCATGGCCGCCTCTAATCTACAACTCTGGTTTATTTTCACTGGTTTAGGACTTGGCATGGCATCGCCTTGGTTATTGGTTGCAGCGCTACCATCTTTGGCTAAGTTGCTACCTAAACCGGGCCGTTGGATGCAGATCACAAAAGTGATTTTTAGTCTGATGTTGGCGGCCACCACCCTGTGGCTATTCACTTTACTCAATAATCATTTAACTGCTGCGATGGTCTGGCTCTTAGCGTTAAGTTGGTTAGTAGTAGCCGCGCTACTGGTGATTAGAACTTACGGCAAACAAGGACTGTTGATTGCTGTGGCTAGTAGCTTGTTAGTGGTAGCTGCGGTAGCCGTCACCGCAAGTCTTACTAGCGCTAAATGGGCTAGTGGCCCGCGCCCCGATCACGCTTGGGTAGGCTTAAATGAAACAGAGATCAGTCGGGCCGTGGCCCAAGGTCAAGTGGTGTTTGTCGATATTACCGCGGATTGGTGTATTACCTGTAAGGCCAACAAAATAGGGGTGCTATTGCAGCAGCCCGTGTATCAATTGCTGCAAGACCCACAGGTGGTGACCATGCAAGGTGACTGGAGCCAAGCCAATGACCAAGTCACTCAGTATTTACGCAAATATCAGCGTTATGGGGTGCCTTTTAATCGGGTTTATGGTCCAAATGCCCCTGCGGGCATCGATCTACCTGTGATTCTAACGGCCGAGGCTGTCAGTGCCGCAATCGACCAAGCCGCGGGGAGAGAATAATGTCGCAGCCAAAGCAATCCAGCAAATGGCTCAAGCTGCTCAAAAATATTGCCGCCATGGTGGTGATGTTTATGCTGATTAGTACGGCTGTAGATGCGTGGCGAGGCCGTAATCTCGATCCGCAAGCGGTGCCGCTGATGACCTATACCGATCTACAAGGAACGACAGAAGATTGGTTGGAACGCAGTTACAGTGAACCTGTCATTGTGTATTTTTGGGCCACTTGGTGTCCGGTGTGTACGTACGTAACGCCAACGGTGAATTGGATGGCAGCCGATTATCCGGTGGTCACGGTAGCGTTACGTTCGGGGTCTGATGCCAAGGTTGCGCATTATTTGGAGCAACAAAATTACCAACTCATTACGGTGAACGATCCACTGGGACAAGTGGGGCAGCAGTGGCAAATAACGGCTACCCCTACTGTCGCCATCGTTCATCAAGGCGAAATTGTTTCTTATACCACTGGTATCACCACGCCAACTGGCTTATGGTGGCGGCGCTGGTGGGCAAGTTTTTCTGGTTAATGGGAGAGTAGTATGACGTTCAAATCTTTGTTTTTCGGCACCCTGATGGCCCTCGGCTTAGCTACCTTGGGCGCTACTGCACAAGCACAGCAGGCCAATCAACAAGCACAACAACTTGAACAGTTGGTCGGTTTGTTAAAGCAGCATCCCGAAGTGATTGGTGACGTGCTAAATAGTGTTGAGCGTTACATTGAGGGCAAAGAAGCCAGCCGTAATGCTCAAGCTAAATATGAAAGCTGGTTATACGACAACGACAAGGTGCAACCTTGGTATGGCGCAGCCGATCCCAAACTGACCGTGCTGGTTTATACCGATTACGATTGCCCTTATTGCAAACGCATCGAGCCTCATTTACAGCGGTTAGTGGAAGAGTTTGATGGGGTTAAGGTGATTAATATTGTGGTGCCGTTACGCCAGCAACAAACAGAGGGTAGTAACGTTAACCCGTCTGAGTTCGCCATGAATGTGTGGCAGCATCAACCTGAGCAATACCCTGAAGTAGCCAAGCTGCTTTACGCTAAAAACGGCTTGCACACAGCTCAATCGATAGAGCATGTGGCCCGCTTAACAGGAACACGCGGACAACTCAATAATCCCCAAGTTGCCCGTCGTAATTTGATGGAAAACTACAAAGCTTTTAGCGATTTTGGCTATCGCGGCACCCCAACCATTGTGGTGGGCAGCGCGGTGATTCCTGGCTTTGTGGAATACGACCAATTACAAGCCTTAGTGCAAGAGATGCTGGATTAAAACGCTCGTGATTTTAGAGGTGCTGTGAGCAGGCGTAGGCACTGCTCCATGCCCACTGAAAATTATAGCCGCCAAGCCAGCCAGTAACATCCATCACTTCACCAATAAAATACAACTGAGGCTGGATGATGCTTTGCATCGTCTTAGAGCTGATTTCTTTAGTATCAACACCGCCGAGGGTCACTTCGGCGGTGCGATAGCCTTCGGTGCCGTTGGGCTTAAGACGCCAAGCTTGAATGTCCTCGGCGACTTTTTGTAGCAGCTGATTATTGCAATCAGCGAGGTTCTTGTCAGGCCACCCTTGGCTCTGAGCTAGCACTTGTACCAAGCGTTTGGGCAGCCATTCTTGCAAAGCGCTGCGTAGTCCTAACTTTGGGCGTTGTTGACGCAGTTGCTGTAACTGCTGCAACAACTCAAATCTAGGCAGTAGATTAATATCGATAACTTCACCAGCTTGCCAGTAGCTGGATAGCTGCAGCATTGCAGGACCAGATAAACCACGATGGGTAAACAGCATTGCTTCAGTGAAGCTGGCGCTCGTTTTAGCATCGGCTGCCGTACTAGCAATCACATCAACCGCTAAACCAGAAAGCTCCGCATACTGTTGTTTATCGGTGTCATGCAGAGTAAAAGGTACTAAGCCAGCGCGTACGGGCAATATGGTATGCCCGAATTGCTCGGCTAGTTGGTAACCGAAAGGCGTTGCACCAAGTTTTGGCATAGATAAGCCGCCGCAGGCAACAACCAGAGCAGTACTAGTTAACTGGCCTTGTGAGGTGGTTAACTCATACTTCTGCTGGTGGTATTCAACTGCAGTTATGTCGGTGCGTAATTGTACTTTGGCGCCATACTGCTTACATTCTTTGAGCAGCATAGAGACAATGTCTTTGGCGCTTACATCACAGAACAACTGGCCTAAGGTTTTTTCATGATAAGCAATACCATGGCGCTCAACCAGAGCAATAAAGTCCCATGGAGTGTACTGTTTTAATGCAGATTTACAAAAATGAGGGTTAGCCGAGAGGTAGTTTTCAGCACTCGCAAACATGTTGGTGAAGTTGCAACGTCCACCACCAGAAATGAGAATCTTTTTACCAGCTTGTTTAGCATGGTCCAGCACTATCACGCTTTTGCCTCGGGCTGCTGCGTGTGCAGCACAGTGTAAACCGGCGGCACCCGCCCCAATGATAATCACGTCATAATGCTGAACTGCTTCACTCATGGACTAGGGTTACTCGCCTGTTAAAGCTGCTAGCACGTGCTCAGCACTGCTTACACCAAAGGTTTTTTCATCTTCCACAAAGAGGTGGGTGACAACACCATCTTCAATCACCATAGCGTAGCGTTCCGCGCGCAAGCCGCCAAACGAGCCTGTTGCTTTAGTCAGCCCTAGTTGTTGATGGTAAGAACCATCACCATCAGCTAACAATTGCACTTTGTCATTCACATTGAGGGCCTTACCCCAAGCGCGCATCACAAAAGCATCGTTTACGGCCACGCAGGTAATAGTCTGCACCCCTGCTTGTTGCAGTGCAGCAGCATGCTCAACAAAACCTGGCAGGTGTTTCTCTGAACAGGTAGGAGTAAAGGCGCCAGGTACTGCAAAGAGGATATGACGGCCTTGGGCAAACATTTCTGCTGGATTAAACTGCTGAAGGCCAACATCACCTAAAGCGGTTAAAGTACCAGCGGGAATACGGTCATTGACTTGAATCATGAGATTGCTCCGTTAAGTAAATATCGAATCGATGTTTTTTGCTTATTACTTGGCTCTGAGGTGGTTGTTGATCCAGAAAATCAGCGTGCTGTGGACGCTTAACGACCACCCGATACTGCGCCTTGGCGCGCGCATCTGCTAGCAGCTGGTCGGCATCATGGTCGGCCCCAACTAACTGCTGAAACATTTGCATGTCCTTTTTTACGGCTGCGCGTTGTTTTCGATCGTTTTTCGGGTACATGGGGTCTAAATAAACCACCTCGATAGACCCTTGATAACTGTCGTCATACCATTGTAACCGTGCGGCCAAGCTAGCATCGCTGTGCTGCAGCCGCTGTAATCCGTCCAACAGTAAGGCTGCTACCACTGGGTTGCGTTCGCGCAGTAAGACAGTAGCCCCCAGCTGAGCAAGCACCAAGGCATCGCGACCTAAGCCAGCAGTACCATCTAGGATAGTTGCTGATTTATATTTAGCCAGGCCACAGGCGCGGCCGATCGCTTCATCTTTAAGGCTCGCCTTGGCCGCCCGAAAGGCTGCTTTACCCTGACTAAAATCAACCACCAGCGGCAACATCTTAGGCGCAGCAAGCCAGCGAAGTTGTAGCTGGGTAGGGGTAAGTTCAAGCACAAATTCATACTGGTCTAAATTAGCGTTCGTAGCGCTAAGCACTTGCAGTTGGCAGCGTTGGGCTAACCTTTGTGCATAGTCATGATCTGCCCCAGTCAGCACCAGAATGGGTACCTCGGCAGCATTCATACGGCGCGCTCCATATCCACATGAGGGATGTCATCCTCAAGATATTCGGCACTGGTCTCAATAAAGCCTAAGCTTTGATAAAAGTCGCGTAGATATACTTGCGCACCGATTTGAATAGGCTGAGTCTTAGCATGTTGTTGGCAAATCGTGATTGCACGCTGCATCAACTCACGACCCAACCCACGGCCACGAGCATGGTTAGTTGTTAATACTCGGCCAATGCGTGATGGCGTGTGCGCATCACCAATAAAAATACGAGCGTAGGCGCACAGCTCAGCTTGCGCCGAGGACGCATCCCATGCGACCAAATGCAGAGCCTGCGGGTCTTTCCCATCAGCGTCTAAGTAGGGACAGGTTTGTTCAACCACAAACACCTCTTGGCGCACTTTCAAGATGGTATACAGCTCACTGGTGCTGAGCTGAGGAAAGGATTTTAGCTGCCAGTTCATCGTTATCTGCTTCTCACTCGCCGAGTTAAAGGAATGACATTGGCGCGCTCAGGTTGAGTGTAGAGCGCCAGAATCTCTGCAACCTTGCCACGACTATCGCCTTTGGGGCTAATAAAGCGTGCTACTTGTAAGCTTTGAATATCCGCATCTTGGTACAGCAATCGTGTTAGTTCCGTATCGTGATTACTGATCAGCACCGGGATGCCGCGTTTATGTGCGGTATGAGCGGCGCGACGAGCTAACTCATGCTGGTGCTCGAGGTTAAAGCCACCGCTAGCATAACTGGTGAAGTTAGCGGTAGTGCTGAGCGGTGCATAAGGAGGATCGCAATACACCACATCGCCTTTACGGGCACGACGAAACACCTGCTCAAAACTCATACAGGTAAAGACGGCTTGCTGGGCTTTTTCTGCAAAAAATTCTAATTCTGCTTGTGGAAAATAAGGCCGGCTGTAACGTCCAAAGGGCACATTGAATTGTCCTGATAAGTTGTAACGGCACAAGCCATTGTAGCCATGGCGATTCAGATACAAAAACAACAGTGCACGCTGATATAAGTCGCTACTTTGATTGAATTGCTCTCGTAGTGAGTAATAGGCATCAGCGGTATTATTTCTAAGAGTAAACAAGCGCGCAGCATCATCAATAAAACGTCGCGGCCGGCGTTTGACGATCTTAAACAGGTTGATTAAATCTGGATTAACATCGTTAAGAATGTATTTGTCGTAATTGGTGTTCAAGAACACCGAACCGGCGCCGACGAAAGGCTCAATTAACTTGTTGCCCTCTGGCAAGAGCGCAGTGATAGGTTCAATAAGACCATATTTGCCCCCAGCCCATTTCAAAAACGCACGTTTCTTAAGCATCAGCCGATCCTAACATCAGTTTGCTGAAGGGCTGTGAACTGCTACAAGCGTTGATTGCTGTCGCAATCACTTGCCAATCACTTAAGCCAATTATTTGAGCTTGGCCAATGGCGGTAGGGAGAATAAATCGAATCACTCCGGCTTTTACTTTTTTATCGCGTTGCATGTAATCTTGCCATTGCTGCAACGTTAGTTGAGGAGCTTCAACCGGTAACCCCAGTTGCTGCAAGAGTTGCCGAATTCGATGCAGATCTGTGCTGGCTAGTTGGCCGGTTTGTTCCATCAAGGTGGCCGCAATCACCATTCCTGCGGCGACCGCCTCACCGTGGCGCCAATGTTGATAATCGGCTGCTTCGATGGCGTGCCCAAACGTATGCCCTAAATTGAGTAAGGCGCGTTGATGCTGTTCAGTTTCATCCGCTGCGACAATGGCGGCTTTAATACTGCAACTTACCTTGATTGCTTGAGTTATTGCGCTGGTATCCCGTGCGCATAGAGCGCCGGCTTGCTGCTCCAGCCACGTGAAAAAATCAGCATCGGCGATAATGCCGTACTTAACTACTTCAGCAAGGCCACAGGTGTAATCACGAGCACTGAGTGTTTGCAGGCAGTCGGTATCGATTAACACCCCATGGGGCTGGTGAAAGGCGCCAATGAGGTTTTTACCAAGCTGATGATTAATAGCCGTTTTACCTCCTACCGACGAATCCACTTGCGCCAGCAGGGTGGTTGGAATTTGATAGAAGGTCACGCCCCGCTGATAGGTTGCTGCAACAAAGCCGGCCAAATCGCCAACCACACCGCCACCTAAGGCAATAATGGCACAGTCACGCGCAAAACTATGACTAATTAGGGTATCCATGATGGCTTGATAGTTAGGTAAGCTTTTTTCGGCTTCGCCATCACCAATTTCATGCACCACCACCTGATGTGCCGCCAGCGACTGTTTTACTTTGGCTAAATAGAGCGGTGCTACCAGGGTGTTGGTAATGATTAAAATCTGCTGAGGAAGATTTGGAAATAGCGGACTGCGTTGCAACAGGCCGGGTCCAATCTCGATCGGATAACTACGCTCACCCAGACCAACGGTGATTTGTTGTATGGGTGTCTGCATGAGCGTCTCCGAATTTATACGTTGATGTGTTCGATAATTTGGTCAATCACTGTCTTTGCATTTTGTTCGTCTGTACGAACAATAACATCAGCAATCTCTTCGTATAAAGGATTACGGATTTCAGCCAAGTTTTCTAGTACTTCGCGAGGATTTTCTGCATCCGCGATCAGAGGGCGTCGTTTATCACGTTGGGTTCGTGCTAATTGCTTATCGATGGTGGTTTGTAAATAGACCACCACGCCTCGCGCAGAAAGGCGATTACGGCTCTCTTTGCTTAAAATCGATCCGCCACCAGTAGCTAACACAATGCCAGTGTTTTCGGTGAGCTCTTCAATGACTTTTTCTTCACGCGCACGAAACCCGTCTTCGCCTTCTAATTCAAACACCCACGCAATATCAGCACCGGTACGGCGCTCAATTTCAGTATCAGAATCGAAAAATTCAAGATGGAGTTGGCGTGCTAATTGTCGCCCGATGGTACTTTTACCAGCCCCCATAGGGCCCACTAAGAAAATATTACGTTTTTCAGCCATTAGATGCTTTACTTCACTTGTTTAACTAGCTGTGACTCACGGAATCCGGAGTGTCTCAAGACCTTCCTTTACCCAACCAAAAAGATGCGCGATTATCGCAAGTCACAGCCATTTAAGCAAGGTTTACGGATTATTGGTCACAATTCGTGGCGTGACAAAAATTAATAATTCACGCTTTTCGTTCACTTGGTTTTCCGTTCTAAACAATACCCCAACGTAAGGGATGTCACCAAGCAAGGGTACTTTGGAAATATCATTAAGAATTTGCTGTTGGTAAATACCACCAAGCACAATGGTTTCGCCATTCTCTACTAGAACTTGAGTGCCAATTTCTTGGGTATCGATTGAAACCGCCGGCCCAGTAGGGGTGGTTACGGTTTCGCCACGGGTATTTTGGGTGATCACCAAATCAAGAATCACGCGATTATCAGGGGTGATTTGTGGGGTTACTCGCAGCCCCAGCACGGCCTTCTTAAATTGCACCGAGGTTGCCCCAGAGGAGGCACTTTCTACGTATGGAATTTCAGTACCTTGCTCAATGTAAGCGGCTTTTTGGTTTGCTGTGGTAATGCGAGGACTCGCAATGATCTCACCTTTGTTCTCTCGTTCTAACGCAGACAGCTCCAGATCAAGTAACCGGCCGTCGGCTAATTTAGCGACTTGAAAACCTATGGTTGCAGCGGGGCTACTTACCGGCAGGTTGACATTAAAATCACCAGTAATAGAGGTGCCTGAGCCCCAGGGTAGTGGCAAACTAGTATCCACGCTAGGCTCAGTAATACCCCAGCGGATCCCCAGTTCATCGCTAATGTTGTCGCGTACGGTCACCATTCGGCTCTCGATAATCACTTGTTTTACTGGAATGTCTAAGACCTCAACCATGGCTTTGACGCTGTCGATCTGCTGCTGGGTATCGCGTACCAAGAGCGTATTGGTACGCTCATCGACCGTCACAGCTCCTCGCGAGGACAGTAAATCAGAACTATCGGTGCGTAAAATAGCTGCGATCTCTGCAGCTTTAGCGTAATTAACCTGAATATAGGAGCTGGTTAATGGCGCTAGTTCAGCCATCCGTTGATTGGCTTCTAACTGCTGCTCTTCACGCTGCGCTAACTCAACGGCTGGCGCCACAATCAGAATATTGCCATCAATGCGTTTATCTAAGCCTTTAACGCGCAGAATCGTTTCTAACGCTCGCTCCCAAGGAACATTGTCTAAACGCAGGGTGATATTACCGGTGACAGACTCGCTCGCCACCAAGTTGAGCTGGTTTTCTTCTGCCAAAATTTGTAAGAGCTGGCGTACCGGTACGTCTTGAAAGTTTAACGAAATGGGTTTTTGATTTTTATCTAGCGCTGCTTGCTTGGGCTCGGTGCGCTCGGCAAAGGTGAGGCGCAGATAACCATCCAACTGCTCCAGTTGATGTCTAAAATCGCTCTTGCCGGCAATTTTTAAGCGCGCATGACGGCCTTCTTGAAAGGTTTCAACGTAGCCTATGGGGGTATCAAACTTACTAACATCAAGCACGTATAATAGGTCGTCAGGTAACTTAGTATTAAACAGGGTAAGCTCAAGCTGCTGCTTGCTAGCATCGAGCTCGTGTTCAATTTCAGCGCCCTTAAAAGCGATGCTGAGCTGGCCAGTAGCACCACTTAAACCAAAGTAATTGATGGAGGTGACTGTGCTATTGCTAGCGTTTTGCGTAGCGATATAGGCGGCACTGGCGGTACGTAACTCAGGGTCGCGAGCTGGCGGCTGTGGTGACGGAGCTGGCTCTGCTGGGGCTGAGCGTGGGGCTGGCTGAGCAGGAGTCGTTGCAGCGACAGCATCAGGGGCTTTCTTACTCGCCACAAAGACTAAGACCATCACTTCGCCCATGCGACTCATCAGGTGTTCCAGCGGCTTGGTGGTGCTAACCCGTAACAACACATCGTCGCGTTGCTGCTCTACTTCAACCTGATCTAATAGTGGGTGCTCACCTACGTTCAACAGCCCAGCAAGAGCGGCTGCTGAGGTGCCACGCAATAAGAATTCATGCACTAACGGATTGCTATGACGTCGCACCACAGGGGCATCTACGCGTTCGCTAAAATGCGCCTCCAAGTTGAACCGCTCCGGGCCTAAGCCGATTTTTTCAACGCGGATCAGGTCGTTAGCATAAAGAGTGGCGGGTAGTAATAGCGCCAAATAACAGACCGTGCGAATTAAGTGCTTCATGTTTTTTTAATTCCTTTGCGAATTCAGCAAGGTTAACGAAACATCGCGTCGCTGCCAACAGCCGTCGCCGGTAGCTATCCACTCGCGAATTGCAATTGCTTGAGGTGAGATGGTTAATACCTCACCCATATTTAAACCAAGGTACTGGCCTTGGGTTACTCGATACAGCCGGCCTTCGTTTGAAACCACCAGCGCCGTAAGCCCACTAGCGCCGGTACGTAAGGTGCCGGTAAAGGTTAATTGGTCTAGCGCAACCGCCTCCAGCGCACCCTTTGCCCGATTTAGATTAGGTTGTGGGCAACTGCCGGCGCCGCTTTGAATTGCCTGCGCTTGCACCGGCGTCGGTTGAAAAGGATTGCGGGCGGATTGGCCCAAATAGCCCATGCGCGCTAACTCTGGTAGCTCTGGGGCAGGACTAATGCCGGGCTGGGCACGCTGTTGCACGCCCTGCTTGAATTGCTCTAAATCACTCAAACTCACTGGGGCACACCCAATCAGCAGGGCACAAGCGACACTAACAAAACTGAGGCCTAGACCACGAGGTAGCAGACTTATCATGGTTCTGCCCTCAGGGTTTGCTGCTGATAGGTCTCAGCGGTCACAATTAAGCGAATGGAACTGCTGCCGTCTTGCAGTTGCATGGTGAAATTCTTAACACTAATGATGCGGTCTAGGCTGGCAATTTGCCCAACAAACTCACCAATCTGATGATACTCACCTTTGAGCTCAAACCGCATCGGCAGGGCAGTATAAAACTCGCGTGGTTGGGGCGGTAGCCACTCAATACGATCAAATTTAAGCCCACTGCGAGTGCCAATCAAGGTGATATCGTCCAATAACTTAGGTGTTTCATCGTTGTTGGGCAGCATTTGCAGCAGTACTTCTAAGTTTTCATTCAACGTATCTAATTGCTTACGATACAGCGGCAAATTAATGGCTTCGTTGAATTTGCTCTCGAAGTCTTGGCGCAATTGTGCCTCTTTGGTTTGCTCGCGCTGATAGGCTTTTAACTCGTCAGCTAATACAAAGTGATAGCTAAGACCTAGTACGATAACCGCTAGTAGCACCAGAACCGCCACTCGAAAGGGTCGCGGCCAAAATGGTAATTCATTGATATCAAGTTCACGAAGGCTATCTAAGTTAACACTCATGGCTTGCCTCCGGTATCACCGGTAGCCAAGGCTGTGGGCACAATATTAATGGTTAAGCTAAAAGCATCGTAGCCCAGGCCATCAGCATCAGGAATGCTGCGGTCGTTAGCGCTGGCGGCCACCACGTTACGTAGCTCGGGTTGAGCAAACGTAGGAGAATCTTTCAGCGCTCGTAAAAACTCAGCAACCCGGTTATTCGAGCTACTACGGCCGTTAATGGTTAGGGTTAACTCGCGTTTTTCTACCGAGTGCAAATACACCCCATCAGGAGTGCGCTGAGTTAATTCATTAAATAAGGTAATCGCTGTGTTACGGTCTTCGTGTAAGGCTTGAATTAGTTTCATTCTATTCAAGACTTCATCTTTTTTCTTATTAATATTACGGATTTCAGCGATTTGACTATCCAGCACCAAAATTTCTGATTGCAGAAATTGATTCCGACGCTGTTGATAGTTCTTGTAATCATTAATTAAAAAGTAGGCCACCGCAAAAATGAGAGCAGCGCTACCTAAGGCTAAAGCAGCGTGTATCCCAAATCGAGTTTTGGCTCGTTGCTTGACCGTTTCGCGCCACGGTAGCAGGTTTATATGTGCCATGGTGCGTAACTCCGTAAGGCTAGCCCCAAGGCTTCAACAAAGCGAGGGCCGTGTGCATGCAAATGGCTCAACTTATCGGGCAAGGGGAAATGCTCAAAAGGATTAAGTACATGCACAGGAAAGGAAACCTGCGCTGCAATCATATCTTGTAGAACTGGAATCATAGCCCCGGTATTAATCAAAAATAGCGCCGCAAAGCCGCGTTCAACCGCGTTACTTTGGTACATTTGGATGCCTCGAGATACTTGGCTGCCTAAATCATTGAGCATGTCATCCAAGATATAATCGGGGTATTGCTCATGTTCACCGCTACGTAATTTGGCCAAAACTTCGCCATGCTTGTTGTAATCGCCTTCGGTAAGGGCATTGAGTAAGGGCTGTAAACCACCGGCTTGAAAGCGGTTGCTAACTACCTCGCCATCAACCACTACAACCAATTGCATTGCCGAGACGGCAATGTCGACCACCACGTATGGTAAATTACTGGCAGCCACGTCTGGATAAAGATGGGGTAACACATGATTACAGGTGCGTGCTACCGCATGGTTATCCACATCCATGACCGCTACTTTATAGCCGCCAGCTTCGATGGCTTGGCTGCGAGTACTCACACTTGAGGCTCGAGCCGCCATCAACATGACGCGTTGCTGCCCAGGTAGCGAAGGATGTTCTCCTAGACTTTCGTAATCGTAAACATGGTCTATGGCCGTATCAACGGATAATAGGTCAGGGTCTGATTCGATTTTTTCGCCAATAGCTTCGTCATCCAGCTCAATATCCATCGCTATAATACGCTGCATGGCTTGATTACCGGATATCGCAGCCACCGCAACACGCGCATGGCCCATGCGTTTGCGTAGCTGGGCAATCATTTTGCCGAGCTTGTCTATATCGACAATCTCATCACCATCCATGATCTGTTTGGCCAGCGTCACCTCGGCCACATGCTCAATGCTGTAGCTGTTATCGGTAGGCATGATCTCGACACCACGAACGGCCTCTGCTGAGATATCAATACCTAGCCCCGGTTTCTTACCAAAGCCAAATAAACCCATGGAACTCCCCTAACTGGAATAGGAATAGTATAGCGCACGTGTTATTAAAATTGTTCTATGCGAATGATCATATTAAGCGCAAATGTAATGATCATGCAAAGCACTTTGCAAATTCTAAATAATCGTTCTGTTTATTCTGGTATCTTTCTATAATATGTAGAACTTATACGCAACCCGCGAATCAACAGATGACACGGATACAAGGGGCGACTTTTTGAAGATTTTGAAGTGGTTTTTATGGATAACGATCACTACGGTGGTGCTAGGTGCGCTCACCGTAGCCGGCTTATATTTATTTTTAAAGGATGATTTACCAAGCGTTGCCGAGCTTAAGCAGGTGCAATTACAAACTCCCATGCAGGTCTATTCTGCCGATGGTGAGCTGATTGCGCAGTTTGGCGAGATACGCCGTATTCCTTTGCAATTAGACGAAATTCCGAAACCATTAATACAAGCTTTTCTGGCAACTGAAGATCAGCGCTTTTATGAGCATTTTGGCATCGACCCCATAGGTGTGGCTCGGGCCTTCTTTTTATTGGTCAGCACAGGCGAAATTCAGGGCGGTGGCTCGACCATCACCCAGCAATTAGCGCGTAACTTTTATCTCAGCTTTGAACAAACCTGGTCGCGTAAAGTAAAAGAAGCTTTTATTTCGTTGCGGATGGAAAAAGAGCTCAGCAAAGATGAAATTCTTGAGCTTTATTTGAATAAAATCACCTTTGGCCATCGTGCTCACGGCGTGGGTGCGGCAGCCCAAGTGTATTATGGTAAAGATGTTAAAGACCTGACTTTGGCGCAGATGGCTATGATAGCTGGTCTCCCGAAAGCGCCCTCGACCATGAACCCTATCAGTAACCCTGAGCGCGCTGAACAGCGACGGGCGGTGGTATTAGGCCGGATGCTGGCAGAAGGTTTCATTACCGATAGTCAGTATCGGCAAGCCTTAGCTGAGCCCATTGCGACTAAGCTACATGGCGCTGAAGTAACCATGGATGCGCCTTATTTAGCTGAAATGGTGCGTGCTGAAATGGTCAATCGTTACGGCGAAGAGATGGCTTATACCAGCGGCTTTAAGGTTTATATTACCGCCAATGCCAAGCAGCAACGTGCGGCTCAGCAGGCCGTTCGACTGAACTTGCACGGCTATGATGAGCGCCATGGTTATCGTGGGCCAGAGCAAGTGTTGTGGCCAGCCGACGCCGAGCCCTGGACCGCAGAAGCTATTAATCAGCATCTACAAACCCAAGAAAATATTGGCTTAACAGAACCCGCAGTAGTGATCGAAGTGGCTGAGCAACAAGCCACGGTGCAATTAAGTCATGGTCGCCTTGGTCGTCTAGCATGGTCCGCCCTAGCATGGGCAAGACCCTACCTGCATGCCGATCGGCAAGGGCCTGCACCGCAACAAGCGGCGGATGTGCTTAAAGTCGGCGAGCAAGTACGAGTAAGACAAACAGAACAAGGCTGGCGCTTAGCGCAAATTCCTGAGCCGAGCGCTGCTATTATTGCGCTGCGCCCCCAAGACGGCGGCATTGCTGCTGCCGTTGGTGGTTATAGTTTTAGCGTGAGTCAATATAACCGAGCAATTCAAGCCAAGCGTCAGGCCGGCTCTAACATCAAGCCCTTTATTTATTCTGCGGCATTAGAAAATGGCTTTACCTTAGCTACGCTCGTGAATGATGCCCCGATTAACCAATGGAATCCAGGCAGTGGTGTTGCTTGGCGACCACGCAATTCACCGGATGTGTATGAAGGTCCGATTCGAGTTCGGCAAGGTTTAGCTAAATCGAAGAACGTCGTTTCGGTACGTTTATTGCGTGCGCTAGGAGTAGACACCACGGTTGAATATCTAACTCGATTTGGTTTTGCCATCGATGAACTACCGCGTAACGAATCATTATCGTTGGGTTCAGCTTCGATGACGCCGTTAGAAGTTGCACGCGGTTATGCGGTATTTGCGAACGGGGGCTATCTGGTGAATCCTTATTTTATTGAGCGGATTGAAAATAGCCAAGGCGAGATCCTTTATTCGGCCCGCCCAGCAGTAGCCTGTGTGCTTTGTGAAAGCGGTGAGCGTGAGGTGTTACCTGCCCCGCAGGTGATTACCGAGCAAAATGCCTTCTTGATTACGCAAGGGCTGCAATCAGCAGTGTGGGGTGGCGGTAGCTGGCAGCATCGTACTGGCTGGAACGGCACCGCTTGGCGAGTACAGCAATCTAAGCCCCTGATTAACAGAGCTGGCCGTAACGTCGTGGGTAAAACAGGTACTACCAACGATGTGAAAGATACTTGGTTCTCGGGCTACGTCAGTGGTTTGGTAACAGCTGCATGGGTAGGCTTTGATAATCTAGAGCGGGCTTTGGGCAGCACCACCATGAATGAGAATCTAAGTAGTGCGGAGCAGCCCATTAGCGGCACAGAGGCGGGGGCAAAGACGGCCCTGCCGATGTGGATAGACTTTATGGAAGTGGCGGTGCAAGATGTTCCGGTGGAGCCTTTTATTGTGCCACCGGGTTTAGTCTCGGCGCGTATCGATTTGGCGACGGGTAAACTCAGCCGTGCCAATGATTACACTTCCAGATTTGAATATTTCTTGCCGGGCACAGCGCCCACTGAGTATGCCAAGGGCGAGACTAATCGTGACATCTTTGCTGAGGATGACTCGATTTTCTAGTGAGCCTAAGCTCACGTCATAAGACCTAAAAAAAGCTGGTAGGGCATAGGCACTACCAGCTTTTTTGTGGTCATTGCTAGCTTAGCGCTGGCTAATCAAGCGACTTAACAGTTGATTCAAATCAGATTGCACACCACCGGCGGTTACTTCTTTACCTGCGCCTGGGCCACTAATAACTAGGGGCATCTCGTGGTACCAATCGGTATAAATCACAAAAATATTCTCGCCCGGAATGAGGTTGGCCAGCATATCGCCTTCCGGAATATACTCAATGCCTACACGAGCCCGCACGCTGTCGTCATCTTGTACTGCAAAGCTAGCCAACAAGCGCGGTACCTTGCCGGTTTTTTGTGCATCAAGATAAAGGTCATGCATGCCAGCATCAAGTTCAGGTAAGCGCTGCATAAACTCATCTAAGGAAATATCAGCCAAGCTTTCTGGTAACAGACTGTCGACATCAATGTCTTGCCAGTCTAAGCGCAAGCCGATTTCACGAGCCAAAATCAACATCTTACGAATGATATCTTGGCAGGATAAATCTTCGCGTGGATCGGGTTCGCTCAGGCCTCGAACTTTGGCTTCGCGCACCAAATCGCTGAAATTTACTTCAGCGTTAAAGTTCTCAAACAACCAACTCATGGTACCTGAGAAGATACCCGAAATACTTCGAATGGTATCACCCGAGTTACGCAAATCATTCAGCGCGTAATTTAATGGTAAGCCAGCACCGACGGTGGTGTTGTAGTACCATTCACGTTCGTACTCGCGCTGAATGGTGCGAATTTCGTTGTATTGCGATTCGCCTGACGCACCCGCGCGCTTATTGGCACTGATAATGTGCAAACCGTTGGCAAAAAAGCTCGGATACAGTTGTGCTACCGCAATAGCATCGGTTAAATCCAGCATCACCAATTCATCATAAGGCGCATTTGGTAATTCGGGTATCAACTGACTCATCTCGTACGGACGCGCAAATTGATCAAATTGCTGCTCCCAATCATTGAGACCCAGACCGTTGTAATCTAACCACATTTGTTTGGAGTTCAGGATCCCGATGATGCGGACGTCCATTTGCTCGTTGATACGTTCACGCAAGCGTCGATAAAGCGCTAACCAAGCGCTACCAATGTTGCCACGGCCTACCACCAACACGCCAAGACTGCGGCGATAGTTAAATAATTGGCTGTGAATACGATTGAGTAAGCGGTTATCCAGCTTTTGCTCCAAAATAGCAATCACTGCATTGTTATCTGGCGAAAACGCCAAACGCCGCAGGTTCTGTGCGCTTAACTCGGTTTTAAAGGTGCTGTACTGGGCCGTCTCTTGAATCCGATTACCTACCAAGGCAATCATCGAGTAGCCTTCCATCTGCACCACATGATCCGCTTTATCTACCTCAAGTAACCACTGCTGTAAAAAGTCGAGATGGTTTTGGTGATAGGCATAGTAGGCATGATGTTGTGCTACTTCGTTCCAGCTAATAAGCGGAGTCAGTTCTAAATTTTCAAATTTATCAATCAGCTGGGCATCGCTTAAATCAACTCTAAACAACACCACGTCGGCTAGCGACGTTAACACCTTGCCTTTAGCTTCGGTATCTTCGTATAAGCCGATACGAGTTTGCTGATTCTCTACCTTCAAACTAGAGCGTACCGCAATCACCATGCGTTCGCGGTTAACCGGCTGGAAGGTACGCGGGTGTAACACCGGGCTACCTAACCGTGCCAGTTCTTCAGCTTCTTGCCAATCTAGAATAGGTAGGCTCACCACCCGCTCTACTTTACGCGGATCCGCTGAGTACACCCCAGCCACATCCTTCCAGATAGTGACCTGCTTAGAATCTATTAAGCTACCAACGAGGGTGGCAGAATAGTCACTGCCGTTACGACCTAAAATTAAGGAACGCCCACTAGGGTCGGCACAAATAAAGCCGGTCACAATAAATCTTGTACCCGGGTGAGGTGCAATGCGGTTGAGCAAGCCAGCACGAGATACGGGCACCTGAATCAGTGGCTCGGGCGCATCTTCAGCTACCAAGAACGTACGGGCATCAATGTAATCGGCGGTGACCCCTTGCTGTTGCAATAGGGCTGCTAATAAACGGGCACTCCATAACTCGCCGTAGGACAGCAATTCAGGCTTATGGGTAATTACTTCTTGGTCGTTTAACCACCCGTACCAGCGCTTAAAATCTTGTTGCGATAGGTCTAGTACGCGTTGTTGGTGGTCACCGTTAAGCAACTCGTTGATCAGCCCTTGCTGATATTTTTCGAGTTGTTTCAGCAGCACTTCGGCAACGCCACGGTCATCAGCTTTGGCATCAATAATGGCAAGAATACGGTTGGTGGTATCGCCCGCAGCAGACACTACGACCAAATCGCTAGCACCGGCGTATTCGCTAACAATGCGAGCGACGCGACGATAACAGTAGGCATCGGCCAAACTGCTGCCACCAAATTTGTGAACCTGAACTTGCTCGGCCACGGTTTGAATTTGCTCGGGGGTAACTTTAACCTCAACCGTCATGATGCGTGTGCGTTCTCCTGTGTGCAGCGGTCTGCTGATAATGAATGAACAATAATTATAGGGGGTAGCCCCCATTCAATAAAGCGCGCGATGCATAAAGTTGGTGACCTTAGCATGTGCTTACGTGAGTTTTACTGTGCAAGATTAAAACGAACAGATAAAGAAGTATAGACCGCTATACGTATAAAGTTGACTGATTTAATATCCACAGTACAATTCACCACAAGCTTTAAGGTTTTTAACTTTTTATTTTGCTGAGTTTGCTGACTGTCATTAGCAGTTGCAGTCAGCCCAGCCAATGAACAGGGTGTATAGGTGCGGTATGGAATGGGATGGTGAGTATATTTACCCGTATGTGGAACACGGTAGAAAGAGCGAGCACGTAAAAAAAATTACGGTGTCTATTCCTACCAAGGTACTCAAGGTGCTAACCGATGAGCGAACTCGTCGTCAGGTCAAGAACTTACGTCATGCCACCAACAGTGAGCTACTGTGCGAAGCTTTTTTGCATGCTTTCACTGGGCAACCGCTGCCTACCGATGATGATTTACGCAAAGATAATCCACATAAAATTCCTGCCGAAGTGCGGGCTGAATTAGAACGGCGTAACCTACCTATTCCGGAAGTAGAAGATCTGTACGACGACGAAGATTAACGAGGGTTAATTTGTAGCACAGCGACCAAGCAATAACCCGTGGCAGCAGCACTACTTCTACTACGGGTCACTTGCAGGGGCGGTTAAGTCTGGTTATTTCAATAAATACTCAAGCGCGGTCTCGTCACAGTTCTCTTTACGAGGACAGATGTCGCAGTCCTTCATCACTTTTTCTGGTAACGCATCTTTCACCGTCAGCTTAAAGTTCAACTTGCCAAAGAACTCAGGTACACGGGTTAGCACTATGGTCCGTTTAATCCCAAGCTCACGTGCCTTCCAGAGTAACCAAGCGACCAATTCTGCTCCCAGCCCCTTACCTTGCGCTTGTGGAAATAATCCTAAGCTACGAATTTCGGCCAAGCCAGTGGTGTAGACGTAAAGTGCTGCGCAGCCTACCACTTCATCATTCATTTCTGCTACGGCAAAGCTCTGAATCGCTTGCAATACATCCGCTTTGTCACGAGGTAAGTTTTCACCTTGCTCAGCCCAGTAGGCGATCAATTCACAAATCTTGTCGGCGTCTGCTAAACGAGCTTGGCGCACATGTTTACTTGCCGCTTCGGCCGCATGTAACCAGTCTTCGGCGTGCTTGATAGCTAGTTTAACGGCGCTTGGGCCGGTGCCACCCAGAGCCTGCCGCTTATGCAAACCGTATTGGCTATCAAGAACCTGATAGACATCGGCTTGCAACTGCGGACACACTTGTTGCATGGCGGCTAAATCGAGCTGCTCGAGTGCTACGCCAGCTTGCTGAGCCAAGAGCACTAAGCTACCGGTAAGGTGATGAGCATCCCGAAACGGAATCCCTTGCGCCACCATGTAATCAGCCAATTCAGTCGCATTGCTGTAGCCCAACAAAGCTTGCTGGGCGGCATGGTCTTGATTCACCGATAACTCAGGTAAGGCGAACGCGAGCATGGCCAGACAATGCTGATAGGTCTGTAGGGCATCAAACAGGCCTTCTTTATCTTCTTGCATGTCTTTGTTGTAGGCTAATGGCAAGCCTTTTAAGGTGATGAACAACGCTTGTAAATGGCCCAGAACTCGCCCTGTTTTGCCCCTTAACAACTCAAACAAATCTGGGTTCTTCTTCTGTGGCATTAACGATGAGCCGCTGCTGATACGGTCGCTCATGGCAAAGCAGCCACTTTCGCCAGAACAATAGAAGATGACATCTTCGGCCAGACGCGATAAATGCATCATCCCGGTGCTAGCGATATGCAGCAAATCTAGGGCGAAATCTCGGTCCGACACACCATCTAAGCTATTTTCGCATGCTTGACGAAAGCCAAGCTCGTGCGCCAACGCCTGCCGATCGATGGCGGCAGTTGTTCCTGCTAAGGCACCACTACCGAGCGGGCAGACATCCATCCGTTTGCCGGCATCGCGTAGCCGGCTAACATCGCGTTGTAGCATCTGTACGTAGGCCATAGCCCAGTGCCCAGCTACTATCGGCTGGGCCCGTTGCAAGTGGGTGTAGCCCGGCAATAAGCTGGTTTGATAGCGTTTAGCAAATTCGAGCAAAGCCTGCACAGCGGCTAAGTTTTCGCGAATGAGTTGCTGGGTAAACTGTTTACACAACAAGCGTAAATCAGTCGCCACTAAATCATTTCTGCTACGGCCGGTGTGAAGCTTCTTCGCAGTATCGCCAATCCGCTTGATCAGCTCGCCTTCCACCCAGCTATGAATGTCTTCAGCCTGGCTTTGCAAGGGCAACTGAGGATCAACCGTTACCGCCTGCGCTAATTCCGCCAAGGCTTGGTCCAGCTGTTGTTGTTCGGCAGAGCTAATCAGCTCTGCACTCAATAAGGCCTCAGCCCACGCCCGAGAAGCCTGGATATCAAATGGTGCCAGTACATAATCAAACCGCAGCGAGTCATTAAACTGCTTGAATTCATCGGCACTGGCTTGGCTAAAACGCCCGCCCCATAAACTCATGGTTGCTCCTTGTCGGCAGCTTCAGCTGCGGCAGTTTGATGTAAACAACGAATACGACTAGCTAAGCTGTACAAACGAATAAAGCCTTCGGCATGTTTTTGGTTGTAAACAGTATCCTCGTCAAACGTAGCAAAAGCATTGGAGTACAAGCTGTTGGGTGAACGTTTTTGCGTGACGCTCACGGTACCCTTGTAGAGTTTGACCACCACATCACCGGTTAAAGGCTTCGCAATTTGTTCTGCCGCAGCTAACATCACATCTTTGAGTGGAGTAAACCAGCGGCCATCGTACATAAGTTGCGCAAACTCGTTGCCCAAACGAATCCGATAATCTTGCGTGGTACGATCTAGAACTAAGCTTTCAAGGCCTTGCAGGGCTGCATATAAAACCGTGCCAGCAGGAGTTTCATAACAGCCGCGTGACTTCATCCCAACCAACCGGTTTTCTACCATGTCTAAGCGGCCAATACCGTGGGCTCCAGCAATTTTATTGAGTTGCTCAATTGCCGCTACTGCCGCAATCGGTTGCTCATTAATCGCAGTGAGGCTGCCAGCAGTAAAGCTTAACTGTAAATATTCTGGTTGCTCCGGCGCTTGCTCTGGGGCGACAGTCCAAGTCCATACTTGCGCTGATGGCTCGTTCCACGGGTCTTCTAATTCACCGCCTTCGGTAGAGATGTGCCATAAGTTAGCATCACGACTGTAAATTTTAGTCGCTGAAGCCGCACACGGAATATTGCGCTCAGCAAGATAGGCTAAGAGATCTGGCCGCGACCGCATGCTCCACTCGCGCCAAGGCGCAATCACGGTAAGATCAGGAGCAAGAGCGGCAAAAGCGGATTCAAAGCGTACTTGGTCATTACCTTTGCCGGTACAGCCATGAGCCAGTGCGTCGGCACCTACTTGGCGCGCTACCGCGACTTGTGCAGCAGCAATAATCGGCCGAGCGAGCGCAGTGCCTAATAAGTATTGGCCTTCGTATAAGGCTCCCGTTTTCAGCGTCGGGTAAATAACCTCTTGAGCAAACTGCTCTTTTAAATCAACAATGTGACAGCTGCTGGCGCCAGAAGCGATAGCTTTTGCTTCAACGCCTTCTAGCTCATCTTCACCTTGGCCCACATCGGCCACAAACGCTACCACTTCACAGTCGTAGTTCTCTTTTAACCAAGGCACAATGGCAGAAGTATCAAGACCACCAGAGTAGGCCAAAACAACTTTTTTAACAGATGCAGTCATGATTAAGCTCCAGCAAATAATTCAACAAGAATGGCGTTTTGTGCAAACAAACGATTTTCCGCTTGGTGTAGCACCAAGCTCTGTGGCCCATCGATAACCTCAGCCGTAACCTCACGACCGCGATAGGCAGGCAAGCAATGCATAAAGAAGCGCGCTCCTAGTTGTTTCATCAGCGCGCTATTAACTTGGTAGCTAGCAAAGTCATGCATCACCTCGTTACTATCGCGCTGCTGCCCCATCGAGAACCAAGTATCGGTATAAATAGCATCGGTTTGTTGCAGCTCCGTGATCTGGGTATGCAAGCTGATCTGGCTGCCCGTGGTTTGTGCCTGCTGTTGCGCTAAGGCCACCAAGGCTGGGTTTGGTTGATAATCAGCGGGGGTTACAATTTGCAAGTTCATCCCGGTAGCGGCAGCGCCAGCCATCAATGCTTGGCAGACGTTATTGCCATCGCCAATGTAGGTTAGAGTAAGGTCTGCTAGCTCGCCAGCATGCTCCTTTAAGGTAAGCAGATCCGCTAATGCCTGACAGGGATGGCACTCATCACTAAGAGCATTCACCACGGGTTTATCAGATGCGGCGGCAAGTTCGACCAAGGTCGCCTGAGCGTAAACCCGTGCTACGATAGCATCGTGCCAAAGAGCCAAATTAGCGCCAACATCACTGGCCGGCTCGCGTACTCCCATCAATTGCGCAGCATCAAGGTAGATGCTGTGGCCACCTAACCGATGAATACCTGCGGCAAAGCTGGCGCGGGTGCGTAATGACGGCTTTTCAAACAACAACGCAATACTTTTGCCTTGTAGGGTTTGCTGCCAAGCGCTCGGACGCTGTTTGATGGTCTGCGCCAATTCCAATAAATGAGTGACCTGTGCGCTGCTTAAATCGCGCATAGCTAATAAATCATGCATAGTAAATTCCAGTAAGTAATCAGATGGATAGCGTCGGCTTAATATCTAACGCGGGTTCCGGCGGCTTCACCCTTAGCCAAACGGGTGAGCGCGTTGGCATCTTGCCAGCCGGCCACCGCGATGCTTCGTCGCGAGGCGTGTGCAGCTTGCAATGCTGCTTGCAGTTTCACCACCATCCCGTCTTTGATGACACCACTGGCAATCAGGTCAGGAGCTTGGTCGGCGTGAATGGTATCGATGAGTTGACCGTGCTGGTCAAGAATGCCAGGCACGTCGGTCAGTAAAATAAGATCTGCATGTAGCACTTGGGCAATCGCTGCAGCAGCAAGGTCGGCATTCACGTTTAGCCGCTCGCCCGCTGCACTCACCCCAATGGAGCTCACAATGGGTAAATAATTCTGTTCAATCAGACTTTCTAGCAGTTGCGCTGAGCCCGGGCTAGGAATTCCAACCGCGCCCCGGCTGGTGTCTTGGCTGCACTGTACGGTGCCGCCAGCGGCTAGGGTTAAACCTACCGCAAGCAATTGATGTTGCTGCGCTACTGCGCACAATTGGGTATTGATATCACCGGCTAAGACTCCCGCCACAATCGGCATGTGGGCGACAGGCGTGATCCGTTGCCCATCTACTTTGTGGCTGCTCTGGCCAAGCTGTTGTAATAAGCTTTGTACTTGGTCGCCGCCGCCGTGAACCAGCACCAACGGCCGTAGTGCCGCAAGCCGTGTAACTGTGCTGAACAATTGCTGCAAGCAGTCGTTATCAGTGACCACGCGGCCGCCTAATTTGATCACGAGTGGCACGCTCATATCACAGCTCCAGCATGCAGTAAGCCACACTCAGTGGGTAAGCCAATGTATTGATTAGCTAATTGTACAGCTTGTGCAGCGGCTCCTTTTTGTAAGTTATCCAGAGCAACAGACACCACCAGTTGGCTACCTATCACAGTAACGTGCACATCCACATAAGGCGTGCCCACTACTTGCGCCAGCTTGGGTGGGGTTTGGCAAATTCGTACTAGAGGCTGGTCGGCATAGGCCTGATGGAAGGCTTGCTGCACTTGATGCGCGCTTACGCCTGCGGCTAATTGGGCGTACACAGTCGCTAGAATACCCCGTTTGAACGAGCCTAAATGCGGCACGAATAGAAGCTCGCAGCCCAACGTTTGGGCCATTTCAGCTTGGTGGCGGTGAGTACCAATAGCATAGGCTTGCAAGCTTACTTCACAGAAGCTGGTATGAGCTTGAGCTGCGCGTCCTGCACCTGAAACGCCACTAACAGCATTTACAATAGGGGCAATATCGGGCTTAAGCATGGCCCGCACCGGCATCAGTGCAGTTGCTGCTGCGGTAGGATAGCAGCCAGGCACGGCGATAAGCGGCTCGTCACCTTGTAAGTCAACCCATTCGGCTAAGCCATAAGGAACTGGCTGGGCTAAGTGCGGCTGTTTAAAGCCATAGGCCGCTTGATGCTGCTTAGCATCTTGTAACCGAAAAGCGCCAGATAAATCAAACACAGTCATGCCTGCCTTGATTAATAACGGCGCAAGTTCGGCACTGGCTTGATGAGGGAGCGCTAAAAATGCAACCCGAACTTGCTGGGCGACAGCGCCTAACAAGTTGGGATGCCAAGGTTGCAGAATCAGGTCACAGCGTCCGGCTAGTTGCGGATACAAAGCAGCGATAGGTTCTGCGGGACGTGCGCTAGAGGTAAACCCGTAGGCAACGTTAAATTGCGGGTGATTATGCAGCAGCCATACCAGTTCAACACCGCTATAGCCGCTGGCCCCAAATACAGCACAAGGAATTAATTTACTCTGGTTCATCCACAATCATACGTTACGCAGTTAACAATGGCGTAAGTATAGTGAATAAAAATTCATTAAACAAGCATAAATATATTGCTTGTTGAATTATTCCTGCATGTAATTTTTCGGTAGTTTAATCCGTGCAGCGCCTGACGCTATGGCGGCTTCTGCAACGGCTTTAGAAACCCGTGTGCGTAACCGTGGGTCGAGCGGTTTGGGGATGATGTAATCTGGCCCAAACTCAAGTTTATCAACCCCTGCAGCTTCAAGAACCGCAGTTGGCACAGGCTCTTTGGCTAATTGGCGAATGGCTTCGACAGCCGCTAGCTTCATCTCGTCATTGATAGCTCGCGCACGCACATCTAAAGCGCCCCTAAAAATGAATGGAAAACAGAGTACGTTATTCACTTGGTTTGGATAATCTGAACGCCCAGTTGCCATGATCAGATCATCACGCACAGCAACAGCTAACTCAGGTTTAATTTCAGGATCTGGATTAGAACAAGCAAAGACAATAGGCTTAGCGGCCATCAATTTTAACGCATCGGGCGGTAACAGATTCGGACCCGATACCCCAACAAAGACATCGGCCTCGGTAATCACTTCAGCTAACGTACGTTTATCGGTGTTGTTGGCGAACAGGGCTTTGTATTCGTTTAAGTCTTCACGGCGCGTATGAATCACGCCTTTTGAATCGAGCATATAGATATGCTCACGTTGCGCGCCGCATTTTATCAGCAACTCCATACAGGCAATAGCGGCGGCGCCAGCACCTAGACACACGATTTGCGCTTTACGTAATTCTTTGCCTTGAATTTCTAACGCATTGAGCAAACCTGCTGCGGTTACAATAGCGGTACCATGCTGATCATCATGGAAAATCGGCACATCACAACGTTCAATTAAGGCTTGTTCGATTTCAAAGCATTCTGGAGCCTTGATATCTTCGAGGTTTACCCCACCAAAACTGTCAGCAATATTGGCAACGGTATTGATAAAGTCTTGGGTGGTACGGTGGGTGACTTCAATATCAATCGAGTCTAAGCCAGCAAAACGCTTGAATAACAGAGCTTTACCTTCCATCACGGGCTTAGATGCCATCGGCCCCAAGTTACCTAATCCGAGAATAGCGGTACCATTAGAGATAACTGCGACCATGTTGCCTTTAGCGGTGTATTTGTAAACATCATCAGGGTTTTCAGCGATAGCACGCACAGGTTCAGCAACGCCGGGACTATAGGCTAGCGCTAAATCTTTACTGGTTGCGGCTGGTTTTGTGAGTTCAATACTGATTTTACCTGGCGTTGGATACGCATGATAATCCAAAGCCTGTTTACGAAAGTCGGTCATGGTTGTTATGCACCTTGGGCTATCGCCAATTTAACAGGGGTTATAAAGAATATAACGATGATGAATAATTGACGGGTTAGATGCAATGATTTTTTCAACATGTCATACCTCATAACAAGTTCAGTTAGGCGGTTGAGCGGGCGATATTGAATAACCAAGAGCAGCGATGGTTGGGTCGATATAAGGTGAGATTAAACTATTCGTGACGAGGCAAACAGCGGGATGATACAACAGGTAGAAAGTACAGGTGCTTAAATTAGCACCATATCAAAATCTTTATAAAACAATGGCTAAAGACTATATTCAAACAAAAAAGGCGCATTTCGGCGCCTTTTTTGCAAATCTCGCTAGAAGAGCTTGAAAACAGCTTACTTCTTGCCGCCCAACACGCTGAAACGCTTGTTGAACTTCTCAATACGACCACCGGTATCCATGATACGTTGCTTACCAGTGTAGAACGGGTGACACTCTGAACATACGTCTAAGTGCAACTCGCCGCCTTTGGTTGAGTTGGTGGTGAACGAGTGGCCACATGCACAAGTTACTTTCATTGCGCTGTAATTAGGGTGAATACCTTCTTTCATGGGGGTTACCTCAGTTAGGCTGCATCGCCACCCGATCTGCTGCCGAGCACCATGCAAATTCATCAATACACAATACGATGGATTATTATCCAATCGCTCAAAATTAGGGCGCGAATTGTAACGGATGTTTGGCGCTTAGTAAAGTAGCCGATAAAGCTTTAACCCGAGGCCTGCGCTCAGGTAAACTGGAACTATGACTCAGGTAATTCAAGTTGCGCTGCCGGTACCCTTGCTGCGCCTATTCGACTATGACTGCAGCACCTTGCCAGCGCGAGGGGCGCGGGTACGGGTGCCGTTTGGTAAGCGCGTGATGGTCGGAATTTGTATTGGTGCCGCAGAGCAGCCGCAGCCCTACCAGCGCAAAGCCGTGCTCGAGGTGCTTGACGAGCAATCCTTGTGGCCTGAGCACCTGTGGCAGATGCTGACCTTTGCCGCTGATTACTATCAGCATCCACTCGGCGATGTATTGCAACATGCCTTGCCTGCTTTACTGCGCCAAGGTGAAGGTGCCTCTTATCAAGCTACCACCCTCTATCAAGTGACTAACGCTGGAGCCGCACAAGAGTTAGCACCATTGCAGCGCGCTCCACAGCAGCAACGATTGTTGGCTACCCTGCAGCAGCGTGCGTTGTTAGCACGCGATATTCGCATTGAAGAGTTTTCAGCAAGCGCCCTCAAAGCCCTACAAAGCAAAGGTTGGGTTGAGGCTGTAACTCATGTGCCCGCAGCCGATACGCAGTGGGGCTTTAAGATTGCTGCCGAGCCATTGCAGTTAAATCCTGAGCAGGCCCTTGCGGTTGCGGCTATTGCTGCGGCAACGCAGCCGCGGCCTTATTTGCTGGAAGGCATTACCGGCAGTGGTAAAACCGAAGTGTACCTGCAAGCGATGGCGCAAGTGTTGCGAGAGGGCAAACAAGTGCTGATGCTGGTGCCTGAAATTGGGCTGACACCGCAAACCTTACGGCGTTTTCAACAACGTTTTGACGTCCCTGTGGTGATGTTGCACTCAGCGCTGACTGACCGCGAGCGTTTGGATGCTTGGTTAGATGCGCGCGCGGGTAGCGCTGCCATCATCATTGGTACCCGTTCGGCTATTTTCACGCCCTGCGCCAAGTTAGGCATGATCTTGGTCGATGAAGAACATGATAACTCGCTAAAGCAGCAAGACGGCTTTCGCTATCATGCTCGCGATCTTGCCGTGGTGCGCGCTCAATTAGAGCAGGTGCCGGTGATTCTAGGTTCAGCGACTCCCTCGTTCGAAACTCTCAATAATGCCTTACAGGGGCGTTACGGCTATTTACAACTAACCGAGCGAGCTGGCTTGGCTAAACCTGCCAAGCACGTCGTCATCGATATGAAAAATCAGCCACTTAAGGCTGGTTTATCCAAACCTTTGATTAGCCTCATTGAGCAACAACTAGCTGCAGGACAACAGGTACTACTGTTTTTAAATCGGCGCGGTTATGCACCGGCACTGCTTTGTCATGAATGCGGTTGGCTAGCCCAATGTCGCCGCTGTGATGCTTATTACACTGTCCATCAAGGGGATAAACAGCTACATTGCCATCATTGCGGGGCCACGCAACGCCTGCCGCAGCAATGTCACGACTGTGGTTCAACGCAATTAGTAGGCCGCGGGGTTGGTACTGAACAATTGGAACAAACGCTCACTGAGTTGTTCCCAGCGTATCCAGTGCTGCGTATCGACCGTGACAGTACTCGCCACAAAGGTAGTTTAGCGAAGTACTTAGAAGATGCGCGCGCTAATAAGTATCAGATTTTAGTGGGCACCCAAATGCTAGCCAAAGGACATCATTTTCCTGAAGTAACCTTGGTTGCTTTGCTAGATGTTGATGCCGCTTTATACAGTGCCGATTATCGTGCAGCCGAACGCCTAGGCCAACTCTATACCCAGGTAGCAGGTCGGGCCGGGCGGGCTAGTAAACAAGGCTTAGTGGTGCTGCAAACCCATCATCCGGAGCACGAGCTCGTACAAGACTTGGTCAATAATGGCTACGGGCATTTTGCGCGGACGGCGCTGCATGAGCGTCAGCTTACCCAGTTGCCGCCATTTTCCTATCAAGCATTGTTTCGGGCAGAAGCTCAGCATGCGACTGCAGCCGTCGCGGCACTGGAATTTATTGCCAGCTACTTTAACGAGATTGCTGACATCAGTGTGTTAGGGCCATTACCAGCGTTACTGGAACGCCGAGCAGGTCGCCACCGGTTTCAATTATTGCTGCAATTTCAACAGCGTGGGCTTCGTGCGCAAGTGCTGCGTCATGTTTTGCCTCAATTAGAGCAGCGCGCCGAACTGCGCAAAGTGCGCTGGTCGTTAGATGTTGACCCACAAGACTTCACCTAGCGGTTTTTTTTCTGCCCCCAACAGCGTAAAATGCGGCAAGATATTTTTTGCTTTTCACTCTTTGTTTTTAAGGCCATATCAATGAAAGAACAGTTGGAACAAATTCTTGCCACCGCGATTGCTGATTTACAGCAACAGGGCGTGCTACCAGCCGATGTGCAACCACGCATTCTGCTCGACCGCCCCCGCGATAAAAGCCATGGCGATTTTGCCACCAACTTAGCTCTGACCTTGGCCAAGCCGGCGGGAATGAACCCGCGCGCCCTAGCCGAGGCGTTGATAGCAGCCTTACCTAAGGTTGATTGGTTAGCTCAAGCGGATATCGCAGGGCCAGGATTTATCAATTTCACCCTGAGCCAACAGCAGCTGATTGATCAATTGGAGCACGCTTTAGCCAGTGCAACTACGGGGATTCAAGCGGCCTCGGCGGCAAAAACCATCGTGATTGATTACTCATCGCCTAACCTCGCCAAAGAAATGCACGTTGGCCATTTGCGTTCAGCTATTATCGGTGACGCTGTGGCGCGGGTACAAGAATTGCTGGGCCACAAGGTGGTACGACAGAATCATGTGGGCGATTGGGGTACCCAGTTCGGGATGCTATTAGCGCACATGGAAGAACTAGGTGATGCTGAGTTAGACATGCAGCTTAGTAATCTAGAGACCTTTTATAAGGCGGCCAAGAAACGTTTTGATGACAGCCCTGAATTTGCTAACCGCGCGCGCGAGCTGGTGGTTGCGCTGCAATCGGGTGAGGCGCGCTGCCGTCAGTTATGGCAACAGTTTATCGATGTGTCGTTAAGCCACTGCCAAGAAGTTTACGACCGTTTAGGCGTGGCCCTTACACGAGCTGATGTGATGGCGGAGAGTGCTTACAATGAGGATCTGCCGCAAGTCATTGAAGATTTAAAAGCACAAGGTCTGTTAGTAGAAGACCAAGGTGCACAATGTGTCTTCCTAGACGAATTTAAGAATAAAGATGGTGAAGCGCTACCGGTTATCGTACAAAAATCGGGTGGCGGCTACTTGTATGCAACCACCGATTTGGCAGCAGTACGCTACCGCCAGAATGTGTTGCATGGCGACCATTTGATGTACTTTGTTGACCAACGCCAAGGCTTACACTTTCAGCAGATCTTTACCCTAGCTAAAAAAGCCGGCTTTGCCCGGGCTGATTTGCAAATGGACCACTACGGATTCGGTACCGTGATGGGTAAAGATGGGCGCCCGTATAAGAGTCGTGACGGTGGTGTCACCAAGTTAGCAGATTTGCTTGATGAGGCAGAAAAACGCGCGCTAGAACTGGTGCAGCAGAAAAATTCAGATTTAACTGCCGCCGAGCAAGAGCACGTAGCTAAAGTGGTCGGTATCAGCTCAGTGAAATACGCGGACTTATCAAAAAATCGCACCAGCGATTACATTTTTGATTGGGACACCATGCTTAGCTTTGAAGGCAATACTGCGCCTTATCTGCTGTATGCTTACACGCGGGTGGTCAGTATTTTTAACAAGGCCCAGATCAATCCGGCAGAAGTGAGTGGCGAGTTTGTCTTAAATGATGAGCGTGAACTGGAGTTAGCCAACTTATTAGTTCGCTTTAACGAAGTGGTGCAGCAAGTTGCAGATAAAGCCATGCCACACTTCTTATGTGGCTATCTGTTTGAGTTGGCGGGTAAATTCTCAAGTTTCTATGAAGCCTGTCCGATTTTACAGCAAGACGACCAAGCGCTGCGTCAAAGTCGCTTGAAGTTAGCCGCTTTAACTGCCAAAACGTTACGCCAAGGGTTGCAGTTATTGGGTATTCATACACTTGAGAAGATGTAAGCATGGATTACGCCAATCGTAAGCGTCCACCCAAACGGCCACCGGTAAAGAAAAAGCCAGCCGCCAAAAAGGCCTCAGCTCAACGCGCTGTGCCTTGGCGCATAGTGGTGTTAGCTCTGGTACTGGTTGGCTTGTTCGTGTGGGGTTTGGTTACTATCGCTGGTAAACGCCATCAGCAACCAGCGGTCAGTCAGTCACAGCCCGAGCCTGTGCCAGCGACGGTGCCACAATCCATCAATGAACTGCCAGAGTTACCGCAAGAGCGCTGGGAGTATATTGACGAGCTAGAAAACCAAGAAGTGATTGTGGATGTGCCAGAACGTGAGGTGGGCCCACCGAAAGTGATGCAATGCGGTTCGTTTCGGCAATTGGCCGATGCAGAGCGCTTGCGTGCGCAAATTGCGATGGCCGGCTTAGAGTCGCAAGTCCGTACTACCGAAGGTCAAACTGGCACCTGGCATCGAGTGATTCTAGGGCCTTACGCAACAAAACGCGAAGCCGAAGCCGAGCGCCACAAGCTAGAACGTGCCCGCATTCACAATTGCATGATTTGGAATTGGGAATAACCTGCCTATTGAATTTCGCAAATTCGTCCTCATAACTGGTTCATAGCAACCAAGAGGACGAATTGTGACTACTATCGTATCTGTCCGCCGCGGTGACAAAGTTGTCATCGGTGGCGATGGCCAAGTTTCACTTGGCAACACCGTAATGAAAGGCAATGCACGCAAAGTAAGACGGCTATACAACGGTCAAGTATTGGCTGGGTTTGCTGGCGGTACTGCGGATGCTTTCACCCTATTTGAACGTTTTGAAAAGAAACTTGAGGTGCATCAGGGTAACCTCATGCGCGCTGCTGTTGAGCTTGCCAAAGACTGGCGTACCGACCGTGCTCTACGCCGACTCGAGGCGCTGTTGGCCGTGGCTGACAAGCATACGTCACTGATCATCACTGGTAATGGTGATGTAGTGCAACCCGAGCATGATCTCATTGCGATTGGTTCAGGCGGGCCGTTTGCCCAGTCAGCAGCCACGGCACTACTCGAAAACACCGATTTAAGCGCGCGGGAGATTGTTGAGAAAGCGCTCACTATCGCAGGTGATATCTGTGTCTTTACTAATAGTTTCCAAACCATCGAAGAGCAGGAGTCGGTAGCCAATGTCTGATATGACCCCACGTGAAATTGTTGACGAACTTAACCGTCATATTATTGGCCAAGACAATGCCAAAAAAGCAGTCGCAGTAGCGCTACGTAACAGATGGCGACGGATGCAGTTAAGTGATGAATTGCGTCCTGAAGTGACCCCAAAGAATATTTTGATGATAGGGCCAACCGGGGTGGGCAAAACTGAAATCGCACGGCGGTTAGCTAAGTTAGCCAATGCTCCTTTTATCAAAGTAGAAGCCACTAAATTCACTGAAGTTGGCTATGTTGGTAAAGAAGTGGAGTCTATCATTCGCGATCTTACTGATACAGCAGTGAAGCAAACGCGTGAACAGATGATGCAAAAAGTACGTTTCCGAGCTGAAGAAGCCGCTGAAGAACGTATTCTCGACGCGCTATTGCCACCCGCTAAAAAGACCGGTTGGGCTGACGAAGCCGAGCCAGAGCGTGATAGCAGTAATACTCGCCAAGTATTCCGCAAAAAACTGCGCGAAGGTCAGCTTGATGATAAAGAAATTGAGATTGAGTTAAGCGCGCCGCAAATGGGCGTAGAAATTATGGCGCCACCAGGAATGGAAGAAATGACCTCGCAATTGCAGAGCATGTTCCAAAACCTAGGTAGCGGCAAAGCAAAACCGAAGAAGCTGAAGATCAAAGACGCCTTCAAGCACCTGATTGAAGAAGAAGCGGCGAAAATGCTAAACCCTGAAGAAATCAAGGAGCAGGCGCTGCAGTCGGTTGAGCAAAATGGCATTGTGTTCTTAGACGAAGTGGACAAGATCTGTAAGCGCGGTGATGTCTCGGGCCCAGATGTAAGTCGCGAAGGCGTACAACGCGATTTGCTTCCACTCGTAGAAGGCACCACAGTATCAACCAAGCACGGCATGGTAAAAACCGACCATATCTTGTTCATTGCTTCAGGTGCTTTTCAGATGTCTAAGCCATCAGATCTGATTCCTGAGCTGCAAGGTCGGTTACCTATTCGAGTTGAGCTTAATGCGCTAACCAGCGGTGACTTTGTGCGCATTCTGACCGAGCCGAATGCCTCTTTAACTACCCAGTACAAGGCTTTGATGGCAACCGAAGGGGTAGATATTGAATTTACCGCAGATGGGATTGCGCGGATTGCTGAAACAGCGTTTCATGTGAACGAAACCACGGAAAATATTGGGGCGCGTCGTTTGCACACAGTGCTGGAGCGTTTGATGGAAGAAATATCTTTTAAAGCCAGTGACTTACATGGGCAGAGAATTGAAATTGATGCTGCCTATGTCGAGCAACATGTGGGCCAATTAGCACAAGACGAAGACTTAAGTCGCTTTATTCTGTAAGCGCTTGAGCTAACGCAGTAAAGCCTTGCTTTTGCCTAGGCCGTTTACCCGCTATACTGTGCAAAGTTAACGCATCGGTGCCTACCTGCAAGCCCGCAGGTAGGTTGCCAGCACAGAGAGTAGGGGAATGGCCATGGAATACAATACTTCAGAACTTTGCGATTTATATCCGGACATGATTGATGTGGTCGAGCCCATGTTTATTCATTATGGCGGGCGCATCAGTTTTGGTGGTCAGTTAGTCACCATCAAGTGCTTTGAAGATAAAGGCGTGATTGAAGAAGTCGTACAGCAGCAAGGCACTGGCAAAGTACTTTTAATTGATGGCGGCGGTTCTAATCGACGTGCATTGATTGATATTGCTATCGCTGAATTAGCCTTTGATAACGACTGGGAAGGTATTGTTTGCTATGGCGCAGTGCGCGATGTTGAAGCTCTAGACGAGCTTGATATGGGCATTATGGCAGTCGCTTCTATTCCGGTTGGAGCCATCAGTGAAGGCGTTGGTGAAGTGGACGCAGCAGTGAACTTTGGTGGGGTAACCTTCTTACCTGAAGACCATCTTTATGCTGATAGTACCGGCGTGATTATTTCTCCAGAACCTCTCGATATCGAATAACCTATGTTGTTTGAAGCCCTACCCACCGCTACTTGGTTTACCCCTCGTAGCGGTGAAACTCGCTTGGGCCAAGTGCTCACTTGGCTACCACCTGTTGCTGATATCCCTGCTTATAACAAGGCCCTCGCCCATGCTTGGCAGCAAGGCCAAAGAATCGCGATTATTGGCGTGCCTGAAGGTATTGGCCCGCGTGCCAACTTAGGCCGAGGGGGTGCTGAACATGGCTTTCATGCCGCCTTAAAAAGCTGGCTCAATTTACAAGCTAACGCCCACCTAGTAACGGATCAGATACTGATGCTAGGCGCTTTAGCTTGTGATGATTTACAGCAACAAGCGAACCAGCTTGAGGTAACGGAGCCGTCACAATTGGCCCAATTAAGGCAGCTGTGTGCCGAGCTTGATAGTCGCCTAAGCGCTGTGTTGACGCCGCTCTTTAGCCAAGGTTTTCGGGTGATTTTAATCGGTGGCGGACACAATAATGCCTATCCGTTATTACAATCATTAGCCACTGCCAAAGCTAGCCCTGTTGCCGCCATCAATTTAGATCCCCATGCTGATTTTCGTGCTTTAGAAGGGCGCCATAGCGGTAATGGTTTTTCTTATGCACATGCGGCTGGGGTGTTACAACACTACCATGTGATGGGGCTACACCTAGCTAAGAACAATGCCGCCAGCCTGCAAGCATTAACTGCTGCTGGGTTTAGCTACAGCAGTATTCAAGCCATTTACCAACAGGGCTGGCAACCTTTGTGGTCAGCGCAACTAGCGCAGCAAGCGCAGGGGCAACTGCCGTTAGGCATAGAAGTGGATATTGATGCGATTCAAGGTGCGCCTGCAAGTGCGATTAATTATTTAGGCGTGAGTGCGGCGCAGGCCTGTCAGTTTGTCGCACAATTGGCGCAGTTACCCCATGCCGCATACCTGCATTTAGCGGAAGCCGCACCCAGCTTACACCCCGCCGGACAGGCTGTGGGAGACATGGTGTGCGGGCAACTACTCAGCGAATTAATGCTGGCTTTTATCGGCGTTGACCTTGATGCCAGCAACCACGCAACTGCTGCAGGCCAAACTGATAGCTAAGTGTGGCTGGGTCGGCACAGTCCCACCAGCATAGATCAGCCCGCATTCCAGCTTTTAACTGACCGCGGTCGTGAAGCCCCAGTGCTTGTGCGGCCGCCACCGTTACTCCACGTAAACACTCTTCTGGGGTTAGCCGAAACAATGTCGCGCCCATCTGCAACATCAATAACAAACTAAAAATAGGCGAAGTGCCTGGGTTGGCATCCGTTGCTAAGGCAATAGGTACCTGGTACTCACGCAACAATGCTAATGGCGGTAATTGTTGTTCCCGCAAAAAGTAATAAGCTCCGGGTAACAACACCGCAACGGTATTACTCGCCGCCATGGCCGCGACGCCAGCCTCGTCGAGATATTCGAGGTGGTCACAAGATAACGCCTGATAACGCGCGGCTAATTGGCTCCCTGCTTGGTTACTGAGTTGCTCTGCATGTAATTTAACCGGCAGATTTAGCGCTTTGGCTGCAGCAAACACGCGCTCAGTTTGAACCGTGGTAAAGCCCACCTTCTCACAAAAAGCATCCACTGCGTCGGCTAATCCCTCGGCTGCTATTTGCGGTAGAATCTGCTCTACAATGAGGTCGATGTATGCATCAGGCTGCTGTTGATATTCAGGTGGTAAGGCATGGGCTGCGAGCAAAGTGGTTACCACCGACACTGGATTGTTATCGGCTAAGGCTCTAGCCGCTAATAGCTGTTTCCGCTCATGCTCATAGCTGAGGCCATAGCCAGACTTGATCTCGATGGTAGTAACGCCTTCACGCATCAACGCCTCTAAGCGTGGTTGGCTCAGCGCGATTATTTGCTCAAGGCTTGCCGCTCGAGTGGCGGCAACGGTAGCTGCAATACCGCCGCCTTGAGCAGCGATATCAGCGTAGCTAGCGCCATGCAAACGCTGGGCAAACTCATTAGCGCGCGAGCCTGCCCAAACTAAATGAGTATGGCAGTCAATCAGGCCGGGGGTAACCAAGCCGCCGCCACCGTCAAGCAATTCTACTTGGCTTAGATCAGGGCCTCCTTCGGCATGACTGAGATGCTCACCAGCATACTGAATTCCGCTAGCGTTAAACACAATCAGGCCTTGTTCAATAAGACCGTAGCCATCGCCTTGCATGGTGGCTAAACGGACATTGTGGATGGCTTGCAGGGTGGAAGCTGACATGAATTTTCCCTTTGCTACTTGTATATACAATTAAGCTTGCCTACACTCTAGCACAATTTAATAAATCTTAAAGTGTAGAGGCATGGCAAAGTTCTCGGTTATTAAACAACATCTGTATCAAAAAATAGCCTCTGGAGAGTGGCCTGAAAATCATCCGGTAAGCTCAGAAAATGCCTTAGCACAGCAATTTAACGTGAGTCGCATGACCGCGCGGCGTGCCCTGCAAGAACTGGCGGATGAGGGCTTGGTGTTGCGCAACAAAGGCTCTGGTACCTATGTGGCGCCGCTAAAGTCGCAAACATCCTTTATGGCTATACGCAATATTGCCGATGAAATTGCCAATCGCGGCCACCAGCATCAAGCTATTGTGCACACACTTAAAGCTCAACCGGCTAGCCCGCAAGTCGCGGAGTTTCTGCAAGTACCGGTAGCCAGCAAAGTCTTTTTCTCGGTCATCACTCATCTAGAAGACGGGGTGCCGGTGCAGGTAGAAGAGCGTTACGTGAACCCTTCCATGGCCACGCACTACCTCAAACAAGATTTTACCAAGCTCACCCCGCATGAATATTTGAGTGCGGAATCACCGCTAACCGAAGCTAGCCACCAAATTGAAGCGGTTAGCCCTAGTGCACAATTGTGTGAATGGTTGCGCTTAAGCAAGCCAGAGCCGTGCCTACGGATTATTCGCCGTACCTGGAGTCATGCCGGTATTGTTACTTATGCCGTGCTAACCCATCCAGGTTCACGTTTTGTGCTAGGCGGCCATTTAACCTTTAAATCTTAGTAAGCAAAGGAGCTACGATGAGTTTCACCCGATTAGATAGCAGTCGCCAGATTCGTGCAGACCGCGGTAGTCAGCTCACTACAGCAAACTGGCAGATTGAAGCTGCCAAACGGATGCTGATGAATAATCTCGACCCAGAAGTGGCAGAACATCCGCAAGCGCTCGTGGTGTATGGCGGTATTGGCCGCGCCGCGCGCAGCTGGGAAGCCTACGATAAAATCGTTGAAGTATTAGAACGCTTGCAGCCCCATCAAACTTTATTGGTTCAATCGGGTAAGCCAGTGGGAGTATTCACGACTCATGAAGATGCGCCGCGAGTCCTGATTGCCAACTCAAATTTAGTACCTCAGTGGGCCACTTGGGAGCACTTTAACGAATTAGATCAGCAAGGCTTGATGATGTACGGTCAAATGACCGCAGGGTCTTGGATCTACATCGGCTCGCAAGGCATTGTTCAAGGTACTTACGAAACCTTTGTGGCCGTGGCGCGCCAGCATTTTGGCGGCGAAACTCGTGGCCGTTGGATCCTTACCGGCGGGCTTGGCGGTATGGGTGGAGCGCAGCCGCTGGCGGCAACCATGGCGGGCTACAGTATGCTGGCTGTTGAAGTGGACGAAACTCGAATTGATTTTCGCTTGCGCACGCGCTACCTGGACTACAAAGCCGAAAGCCTAGATCAAGCACTGCAACTGCTAGAGCAAGCACGAGCCAAGGGCGAAGCTATTTCGGTTGGCTTGCTTGGCAATGCCGCCGATGTTTATGCGGAGCTGGTAGCCCGTGGGGTTACTCCCGATGTGGTGACAGACCAAACTTCAGCACACGATCCTTTGCATGGCTATGTCCCACAAGGTTGGAGTTTAGCCGACTATCAGCTACAACAGCAGCAAGCCCCAGCCGCCACCGTAGCTGCCGCGAAACAGTCGATGGCAGTACAAGTACAAGCCATGTTAACGCTGCAACAGCGAGGCGCGGCAACCCTTGATTATGGCAATAATATTCGGCAGATGGCAAAGGATGTGGGGGTAGCCAATGCCTTTGATTTTCCAGGCTTTGTGCCAGCTTATATTCGTCCTTTGTTTTGCCAAGGGATAGGCCCATTCCGTTGGGTCGCGTTATCTGGTGACCCTGAAGATATCTATAAAACGGACGCCAAGGTGAAAGAGCTTATCCCAGACGATAAGCACTTACATAATTGGTTAGATATGGCGCGTGAACGTATTGCCTTCCAAGGCTTGCCGGCTCGTATTTGCTGGATTGGCCTAAAAGACCGTGCGCGCATTGCAAAAGCTTTCAATCAGATGGTAAGAACCGGCGAGTTGAAAGCGCCGATTGTGATTGGCCGTGACCATCTAGATTCTGGCTCTGTGGCCAGCCCTAACCGCGAAACCGAAAGCATGTTAGACGGCTCCGATGCAGTGTCAGATTGGCCGTTGTTAAACGCCTTGTTAAATACCGCAGGTGGCGCAACTTGGGTTAGCCTACATCATGGCGGCGGGGTTGGTATGGGTTACTCCCAACATGCCGGCGTGGTGATTGTTGCTGATGGTAGTGATGCTGCTGAGCAACGTTTAGGCCGAGTGTTATGGAACGATCCTGGCACTGGCGTGATGCGTCATGCCGATGCTGGCTACGAAATTGCACAAGAGTGCGCCCGTGAGCAAGGCTTAGATTTACCTATGGTGGAGCAATCCAAATGACAGCAATGACGAAGATGCCAAGTTTTGAATTACAGCCAGGTGCATTGGGTTTAGAGCAACTGCGCGACTGGTGGCAGCAGCCACAGCAATTGAGTTTGACGAGCGCAGCTTATGAAGCAATTGCTAAGTCACAACAAACCGTAGCTGCGGTGCTGGCCGCCGGCAAAGTGGTCTATGGCATTAATACCGGCTTTGGCTTGCTGGCAAACACTCGTATCCCACCCGAAAAATTAGAAGATCTACAGCGCCGTATTGTGTTATCCCATGCTGCAGGTACTCAAGAGCTGATGAGTGATACCGTTGTCCGCTTGATGTTGTTACTCAAAATCAACTCGCTCAGCCGTGGCTATTCTGGCGTCCGCCAAGAGGTTATTGATGCGTTGGTTGATTTACTTAATCATCAAGTGTACCCCTGCGTACCCAGCAAAGGCTCAGTAGGTGCGTCGGGTGATTTAGCCCCGCTGGCGCATCTGGTGTTGCCACTACTAGGTGAAGGCCAAGTTCGCATCAATGGCGAGATCTACGATGCGGTTACCGGTTTAGCTAAAGTAGGGTTGCAGCCGCTCGGCCGCTTAGCACCCAAAGAGGGCTTAGCGCTACTTAATGGTACCCAAGCGTCCACGGCTTTGGCGTTGCATGGTTTATTCCAAATCGAGCGGGTATTTGATGCAGCCTTGGTCACTGGAGCTATGTCAGTAGAGGCTGCCATGGGCTCGCGTTCACCCTTTGATGCACGAATTCATGCGGTGCGTGGTCAACCCGGCCAAATCGCTGTCGCAGCGAGCTTCCGGCAGCTCTTGGGTGATACGTCAGAGATTGGTAGTAACCATGCGGATTGCGAAAAAGTTCAAGATCCTTATTCGTTGCGATGCCAACCACAGGTGATGGGTGCGGTCTTTGATCAGCTGCAACATGCCAGCGCTATTTTGGTGCGCGAAGCTAATGGTGTAACCGATAACCCGCTGGTATTTTTTGATAATGGCGACATTATTTCAGGAGGCAACTTCCATGCCGAACCAGTGGCAATGGCAGCTGATATCTTAGCGATTGCGGCCAGTGAGATTGGTGCCTTATCGGAACGCCGTAGTGCACTTTTAATCGACCACCATCTAAGTAACTTGCCACCTTTCTTAGTGAATGACGGTGGGGTTAACTCGGGCTTTATGCTGGCGCAGGTGACTGCAGCTGCTCTTGCTTCAGAGAATAAAACCCTAGCGCATCCGGCATCGGTTGATAGTCTGCCGACCTCGGCAAACCAAGAAGATCATGTGTCTATGGCTACCTTTGCCGCACGAAGATTGTCAGATATTGCAGCTAACGTGCGTGATATTGTAGCTATTGAGCTATTAGAAGCGGCTCAAGGGTTAGATTTTAGACGCCCGTTAAAAGCTGCTAATGCAGTAGAACAGGCGCATGCCATGGTAAGGTCAAAGGTAGGTTTTTATGATCAAGATCGTTACTTTTCGCCTGATATCGCTGCTATTTCACAGCTTATCAAGCAAGGTGAGTTATCTTCATTAATAACCACCGGGGCATTACTTGAGGACGCTTAAGCGTCCTCTTCTTCATCTTTAAGCGCTTGGCAGTCAACACACAGAGCAACGTCTGGTTTGGCTGCTAGCCGCGCTGCTGAAATTTCGTCACCGCACTCAATACAATAGCCATATTCGCCACTACGCATACGTTGCAGTGCAGCTTGTGCGCTTTCAGCGTTACGGCTGTTGGGTTGCTCGTTGACCACGGTTTCTAACTTACTACGGATGCGTAACAACTGCTGGGCGGTTAATGATTCACTCATGTTTACGTCCTTTTTATTTTTTCTTCGCTAAAACAACAAACTGGCCAGTAAATTCTGCGACCGGTTTATCGCCATCGTAAATTTGCGACTTAAGCGTTACGCGTGCGTTTTGCCCCTGGCTAAGGCTGCTTAAATCCCCGGTAAAACTTGATAAGCGAGCCAGCGCTCTAGGTTCTTTACTCACCGGTTTGTGGTAGCTGATCTGTCCATCGGCTAACACAATGGCTCCGGCTAACTCTCTTTCGCGCAATTGTAAATGCAGTAAGCCCCAGCATGTCAAGGTTGCGAGTGAATAAATACTGCCGGCAAACATAGTGCCATGCACATTAATATTGCGCGACAAGATGGCAGCCGTCTCAAATTCGCGCCCCGTATACTGAGTAATACGTATGCCCATGGTATCCGTGATAGGAATTTCTTGATGCCAGGTTTGTTGTAGATCTTGGCACCAACTAGGACGATAAATAATGCGGTTAAACTCGGTAAAGGTTTTGCGCAACTGGTGCTCGGCTTGCGGGTTTTTCACGGTATCGCCTTCTTCTACCACCTCGTAGCCGCATTTAATGTAAAAACCGAGGGTATTATCACGTGAGTTAATCACAACATGCTTGGCACCTTCAGCACGAGCTACCTTTTCTAGTTCATGCACGATAGCTACGCCATGGCCTTCGCCCCGGTGCTCAGGAGCCGAGGCCATAAACCTGATTTGTCCCTCGTCAGGGCTATTAAAATGTAAACGGCCAATAGCAATGGCTTCGCCGGCACTGTTCACCACCATACGATGTTGACCTACACCATCATATTCATCTTGTTCAGAGCCGCGTGGACGTTGAAAAGGCTCGCGCAATACCCGCCAGCGCAGATAATAATAACTTTCCCATTGTTCTGGCGTAGACGGCGTAATTACTCGATACATAAATGTTTTTATCCTTTACTAAGTCTTTGCTGCGGGTACCTGCAGTAAGAAAGTCACGGGGCCATCGTTCACCAGGCTAACTTGCATGTCGGCACCAAACTGACCGGTTTGGCAGAAAATACCAAGCTTAGTTAACTCTGCAACAAAGGCCTCATAAAGAGGCTCTGCTTGAGCCGGAGCTGCCGCAGTAGAGAAACTTGGCCGTCGGCCAGAATCAGTATCGGCTGCCAAGGTAAACTGCGACACCACTAACGCTTGGCCACGGGCATCGATTAAACTCACATTCATTTTGTCATCGGCATCGGCAAAGATGCGATAGTGAGCCACTTTGTTCGCTAACTTGTGCGCATCAGCTAGGGTATCGCTGGTGGCTACCCCGAGCAAGATCAGTAAGCCCTGTTCTATCGCACTAACCTTAACATCAGCCACACTCACGCTAGCTTGGCGCACTCGTTGAATTAAAGCTTTCATTCAGACCCCTGATCTCCAGTGTTAGAGGTTGCTGCTGCAGCGGGATCGGCCTCAGGAGGTGCCGCTGGGGTAGTGAACTCTTCAATACTTGCGGTTAATTCGGCACCCAGCAACACAATATTCCATGACACGAAAATCCACAGTAACAAAATTGGGATAGCAGCCAAAGCCCCATAAATGGCTTCGTAACTAGGGAAAGCAGTGATATAGGCCGCAAAGCCTCTTTTGCTGACTTCGAACAAGATGGCCGCTAGCAACGCACCCCAAAAGGCATGCCGCACCCGTACGATACGGTTCGGCATCATTACGTACAGCAGTAAAAAAGCAACCAGCGAGGTGACAATCGGCACTGCGCTGAGGAGCGTGGTACGAATTCCTGATACGTAATCTTCAGCAAATGCCGTCAAAGATATCAGATAAGAGCTCACGGCCATTCCCGAACCCATCAAAATAGGGCCCAAGGTTAAAATCATCCAGTACACAGCTAACGCAACCACAATGCGGCGGCGTTGATGGTTACGCCAAATACGGTTCATGGTGGCATCAATGGTGCTGATAAGATTTACCGCCACCACAATCACAAAAACCACCCCAATGGTGGTCATCTTAGAAACATTACCAACAAAGGTATTTAAGTACTCGCTAATGACTTCGCTAGAAGTGGGCAGCAAATTGGCGAATAAAAAGGCTTCTAGCTGTTCACGTAACTCTTCAAACATAGGAAAAGCCGAGAAAATCGAGAACATCACCACCATCATCGGCACCAACGCCAACATGCTAACAAAGGTTAAGTGGCCGGCAATAATGGTGACGCGGTCGTCTAAACAGCGCTTGCCAAAATACAACAAAAACCGCCCTGCGTAGCGCAGCCGTTCTAACCCTTGTTGTTGCCAAGATGACAGCTCGGTCATGGTGATTCCTTGAGTTAATCTGACTATTTAGTAGGGCGTTATAATCCCAAACCCTAGTGCTTGCGTAAAGACTATATCAAGATAGAGGAGCAAGTATGCGGATAATTATAGGTGCAAATGGTGGTTTAGGTCGTGCGTTGGTGGATTATTACAGCCAAGCTGAACCTGTGATTGCTGTTTCTCGAACAGCGCCGCCGGTATCCTTGGCCGCTGAGGTGACTTGGGTACAAGTCGCAGGTTACCAGCCAGAGCATTTAGCGCCGCTGTTTGAAGTCTTAACGGAGCAGTTGGCCGCCGGTCAGGTCGTGAGTGGGGTGCTTAGCGCTATTGGGTTATTACACACCGATAGTTATCAGCCAGAAAAGCGTTTAGCGGATCTTAATCTGGCGCAGTTACAACATCAATATCAGGTGAATGCCATATTGCCGCTATTGCTGTTACAGCAATTAGTGCCTTACTTACCTCGGCAGCAACCATGCAGCTTTGTGCAATTGAGCGCCAAGGTTGGCAGTATCACTGATAACCATTTGGGAGGCTGGTACAGTTATCGAGCCAGTAAAGCGGCCCTAAACATGTTGCTTAAAACCGCCGCGATAGAGTTACGACGTACACATAAACAGCTCACCATCGCAGCGATTCATCCGGGTACCACGGATACCGAACTTTCTAAACCCTTCCAAGCCCGACTCACGCCAGATAAGCTCTACTCTGCGCAACTATCGGCACAACGTATTGCAGCTGTCATCGCACAACTCGATCCGCAGCACAGCGGTGCGCTTTGGCATTGGGACGGTACCTTACTACCTTTTTAGATGGTGGCTATGATAGTTTGTTGGTTAGTTTCTTTATTAAACAACAGCCTTGCAGGTATACTGTGGTGATTACACCACAGCAAATAAGGAGATGTTATGCGAGTTCTGCTGCAGATTGCCAGTGTTGCCTTAGGCGCAGTACTGTTAACGGGCTGCCAAAGTGCTTACTACGGCGCCATGGAAAAAGTCGGCATTCATAAGCGCGATATTCTCGTGGATAGAGTGGACGATGCTCGTGAAGCGCAAGGCGATGCCCAGCAAGAATTTAAATCAGCGTTAGAACAACTTGATGCGTTGTTGAACATTGACGGTGGTGAGCTAGAGCAGCGCTACAATGCGTTAAATGATGATTATGAAGCCAGTAAAGCGGCGGCCGAGCGGGTTAACGATCGCATTGAAGCTATTCATGATGTCGCCGAAGCACTGTTTGACGAATGGCAAGATGAACTTGCGATGTACTCTAATGACGCCATGCGTCGCCAAAGCGAGCGCTCACTTCGTGATACCGAACGGCGGTACAAAAGTCTGTTAGCAAGTATGGAGCGGGCCGCGGCAACCATGGACCCCGTGTTAGCTAAACTGCAGGACAACGTTCTATTTTTAAAGCATAACCTCAATGCGTCGGCGGTAGATGCCATTCGCGGCGAGTATCGTAGTTTAGAAACGGATATAGCTGTGTTGATCAAAGAAATGGAAGCGGCAATAGCGGAATCTGACGCCTTTATTAAAGCCATGCAAGAGGGACAATCATGAGTTTACTTATCATTGCCGGCAGCAGCCGCGTAGATTCTATTAATGCCGTGCTGCAGCAACGAATTGCGGCAGTCGCAACGGCTGCGGGCGAGGCCTGCCACCTGTATGCTGCCGCCGATTTAGATGCACCTTTGTATCAAGGCGACTACGAGCAAGAAAATGGAGTACCGTCAAATATTCAGAAGCTAGCGACAGCTATCAACGACGTCACCAAAGTGATTATTGTATCGCCTGAATACAATAGTTCGATTCCGCCTTTATTAAAAAATGCGATTGATTGGTCGACCCGGCTACCACAGAATCCGTGGCAGGGTAAAACCGTGTTACTAGCTGGCGCTGCGCCAGGTCGCTTAGGCTGTATGCGGGTATTGACCCATTTAAATACAGTGATGAGTGCTGTACAAAGTTGGGTTGCACCCATGTTTCTTAGCTGCGCTAATGCCAGCGCAGAAAGCCTAGCTGAGTTTGACCAAGCAGCTATTGAGAGCTTTATTGCGCAAGGTGGCTAATTTTAAGCCGAGTTAAGCCTGCAAGCCCTTGAAGTAACATTCAATGGCTTGTTTGGCGGTACTGTTTAAATCAAACAAGCTTTTATCGAGTAGCCAGTTGTACATCAGCCCATCAACCAAGCTGAATAATCCCAACACAATCGCTTGAGAATTAAGATCGGCACCAATAAGGCCTTTCTTTTTTGCTTCATCAAGCAAAATACAAGACTCTTCAATGCAAGCGTTACGACCGCCTAGATGGCGTAAATGAATCGGTAAGGCATCGTCCACGTATTCGCATTTGTGCAGCAAGATATTGATTAGCGCCTGCATGTGCGGATCGTGCTCAACCTGGTGAATAATATGAAAGCACCGCGCTTTTAGAATAGCTAGTGGATTATCCTGATGAGCTTGGACAATTTCTTCTAGCATTTCATCCACAGGCAGTTTCACCCGATCCATCAATGCATTGATAAGATCCAGCTTGTTTTGAAAGTAATGATAAATAGCGCCGCGTGTTACCCCAGCGGCTTCGGCAACTTGCATCATCGAGGTATTAGCTACCCCGTTACTACTAAATACTCGCTCAGCGGCATCTAATAACTCAGTGCGGGTTGTTAATGCATCAGCTTTTGTACGGCGTACCACAATTCACCTCAATTGAATAAACTATGGACGATTATAAACTATTTTATACAAACATGCATGTATGTATGTATAAATGCAAAACTTGCAAGATAAGATCTTAATCCCCATAGCTTAACTATAGAGTTAAAGTATAGAGTTAAAGACAAAAAATAGTCATTGTTGAACCGCAAGTGCTATGCTCAAACGTAGCCTAATAAGTTTTAACAGGGGGTTGCCATGAAGAATGAGATTGATCAACGCTTAGTATTAGATGCTTATGAGACAATTCATGAATACGGTAAAGCCGAACAAGGTAAGCATACCTTAGAGGGTATTTCGGCCTATACCGACCACGATGGCTATACCGTCTTTTTAGAGGGACATGGCGTACGTATGACGCTAGAGTTCCACAATAAATATCATTTGGATTATGAAAATGAACGCCAGTATGAAATGTTCATGCGGGCACTAGAAAATATTAGCCAAGGCCATTACGAGCCCAAACGCACCGAAACTTAACCCAGAGTAGGATGGCATGACCAAGATAAAGCACAAAGCCTATAGTGTGGCTGAAGAAGTCGCCCATGCGTTAACCCATGGTGCCGGCGCCATAGCAGCCATTGTCGGATTAGTGCTGATGCTGGCTTGGGCCAGTACTTATGGTGACACTTTTCATGTGGTCAGTGCGGCTATTTATGGCGGAAGTTTGATTTTATTGTATTCGGCCTCGACGCTTTATCATGCATTTCCGTGGCCGCGAATTAAGGCGTTTTTCCAGCATCTTGATCATGCCGCCATTTATGTACTGATTGCCGGCACCTACACCCCGTTCGCCTTGGTAAACTTACGTGGCGCTTGGGGCTGGACCCTGCTAGCCGTGGTGTGGAGCATTGCTATCTTCGGCGTGGTTATTGAGCTTGCGCTTAAAGAACGCAAGAAATGGCTTTCGCTAAGCCTCTACTTAGGGCTAGGCTGGATGGCCATTCTGGTGATTAAACCCATGCTAGATAACGTAGCCGCCGGAGGTTTGTGGTTATTATTAGGCGGTGGCTTAGCTTACACTTTTGGTGTGATTTTTTATGTCTGGAAGTCATTGCCATTTCATCACGCCATATGGCATCTCTTTGTTTTAGCCGGCAGTGTGCTGCACTTCTTATCCGTCTTTTATTACGTTTTGCCCCAGCCGAATATGATCTAAGTTATGGTAGCTTGCCTTTCCTAAATGAAAGGGCTATGGTTGCGCTTAAGCAAAGAGGGTAACCAGTTTTATTATGTTTAAGTACGATTATTCAATTCTAAGTACCGCACTCACCTTTCCAAATTAAGCCGATTGCAGTTTAAGCAATCGGCGTATCTTGTTTTTTCCAAAGCAACTAGCCATGTAGCTAATTAATGATTTTTCGTGTTTTAGTTCGGTAGGAGTAAAGCCGTGCTTGCGCGTATTTGGGGTTATTGTAACTCCGCCGCTTGTTTACATCAGTCATGGTTTCAATGTCAGCAATTTAGGGTACTACAAGACCCTTTGTTACTTGCCGATCTCTATCAACGCTTAGAACTCAGCGACCGTCCTGCATCAAAAATGAATGCACGGGTGGTGATAGGTTCGCGGGTAACCGTGCGTCAATTAAATGCCAATGATAAACAAGTTTTTCATCTGACAATTGTCGAGCCAAGTAGCGCTAACTTACAGCGACATAAGATCTCTTATCTTTCGCCGATGGGGTTAGCGCTACTTTCTTTGCCGTTAGGCGCTACTTTTTATTTGTCTGATAGGGCCAGTGAAAGTCACTGGTGTGTTGTTGCCATCAACTCAGCAGGAGATCATCATGAGTAAAGAAAAGCAGAAGAAAAAGCCGCAAAAAACGTTGAAAGAAAAACGTAGAGAAAAGAAGAACAAAGCGGACTAACCGGTACCATCAGGATAACCGAAAAAAAAGCCAGTCAGAACCTTCTGACTGGCTTTTTTAATCAAGCTGTTGTGACTAATCAATTAGCTACGGCTAGCTCGTTTACGCTCGTTCTCAGTAAGCAAGCGCTTACGAACACGAATTGATTTTGGTGTGATTTCTACCAATTCATCGTCATCAATAAACTCAAGAGCTTGCTCTAATGACATCCGAATAGGTGGCGTTAGTAACAAGGCATCATCAGTACCAGCTGCACGGATGTTGGTTAATTGCTTACCTTTCAGACAGTTTACGGTTAAGTCGTTAGAACGGCTATGAATACCAATCACCATACCTTCGTAAACTTCTTCCGCGTGGCCAAGCATTAACCGGCCGCGTTCTTGTAGGTTAAACAAGGCGTAGGCTAGGGCTTTACCTTGGGCGTTAGAAATCAAGACGCCGTTGATGCGCTGGCCAATGTTGCCGCCTTTAAACGGACCATAGTGATCAAAGCTATGGTAAAGCAAACCGGTGCCTGAGGTTAAGGTCATAAACTCAGTCTGGAAGCCAATCAAACCACGGCTAGGTACAACGAAGTCGATACGAATACGGCCTTTACCATCTGGGGTCATGTTGGTCATTTCAGCTTTACGCAAGCCAAGTTTTTCCATCACTGAACCCTGGTGTTGTTCTTCAATATCCACGGTCAGGTTTTCAAACGGTTCTTCTTTCACGCCGTCAACTTCGCGCATGATAACTTCAGGGCGAGATACCGCCAGCTCAAAGCCTTCGCGACGCATATTTTCAATAAGTACGCCTAAGTGAAGTTCACCACGGCCAGACACCCGGAAGCGGTCTGGGTTGTCAGTTTCTTCTACGCGTAAGGCAACGTTGTGCTTAAGCTCTTGTTGCAGGCGCTCAAGAATTTGACGCGAAGTAACATACTTACCTTCTTTACCAGCAAACGGAGAGGTGTTTACTTGGAACGTCATGGTTACTGTTGGCTCATCTACAGTTAATGCAGGCAGAGCTTCTACTGAGCCAGCCGCACATACGGTGTCAGAGATTTTTAATTCGCCTAAGCCAGTAATAGCAACGATGTCGCCGGCACTCGCTTTATCGGTTTCGATACGGTCTAAGCCCAAATAACCAAAGACTTGGCCAACTTTACCGTTACGAGTAGAACCATCAGCGCCAACCACAGTTACCTGCTGGCCAACTTTCAATGAACCACGTTTAATCCGGCCAATACCGATAATGCCCACGTAGCTTGAGTAATCAAGCTGTGAAATTTGCATTTGCAATGGACCATCACGATCCGCATCGGGCGGAGATACTTTGTCTAGAATGGTTTCAAACAACGCGGTCATGTTGTCAGTCACCACGTTATAATCGTGGGTTGCCCAACCGTTTAATGCAGAAGCATAAACGACTGGAAAATCTAGTTGCTCATCGGTAGCACCTAGGTTGTCAAACAGATCAAAAATTTGGTCGATAACCCAATCAGGACGAGCGCCCGGACGGTCGATTTTGTTTACAACAACAATCGGCTTCAAGCCATGCGCAAAAGCTTTTTGCGTAACGAAGCGGGTTTGTGGCATAGGTCCGTCAACGGCATCAACCACCAACAACACTGAATCGGCCATCGACAATACCCGCTCAACTTCACCACCAAAATCGGCGTGTCCAGGGGTATCAAGAATGTTGATACGGTAGTCTTGATAATTTACCGCTGTATTTTTCGCCAAAATGGTAATGCCACGTTCTTTCTCAAGATCGTTGGAGTCCATCACCCGTTCTTCAGCGCCACCGCGGCTTTCTAAAGTGCCGGAGCTTTGAAGAAGTTTGTCAACAAGGGTGGTTTTGCCGTGGTCAACGTGCGCAATAATTGCAATATTGCGCAGCTTGGAAAGTTCAGTTGCTTGAATTGTCATTGATAAAGCCTGTAAAAACGCGAGGATAGGACCCCAAAATGGCCACGCCGCGAGAATGTCACGAGTGGTTAAAATAGCGGCGTATTATACGCATACAGCTAACACTACGCTAGTTTTTTTACAGGCTTGTGGCAGCAAAAGACTTAACTTACGCTGTTATTGTCGTGTTTGAGGCGCTTACCCCAGCGTTGCTGGGCATAGCGACGAAGGCTCGGAACTGTATCAGTTTCGTCCATAATAGGCTGGCCGAGGATGGTTTCAATGATGTCTTCTAGTGTCACTAAGCCCATCCAAGTGCCATGCTCATCGTACACCAATGCCATATGTTGACGCTGCTGAATGAGTCTTGCCATCAGTTTTTCAACGTTCACCATCTCGCTAACAATTTCGGCTTCGCGGGCTAATTCAGCAATGTTTTGCGAGGTGTCTGACTCCAGTGCTTCATTGCGTAAGATAATGCCATGAGGTACTTCGTCTGCATCAATAATCGGAAAGCGCGAATAGGGCATCGATTTTACTCGATACAAAAAGTCACTGACGGTCTCATCTGGGCGTACAGATTCACACACCGTACGTGGTGTCATCACATCCCGCACACGAATGGTGTGCAGGTCCAGAATATTACTGATCACTCGACGCTCATCGGTATCGATGATTTTTTGCTCTTCACCCAAGGTCGCCAGCGCCTTAATTTCTGAGCGCACATCAACATCTTCTTCTCCACCAATACGTTTGGTGACTTGATCGGATAGCCAAATGAAAGGCTTCAAGATGAGGATCATCAGATTCAGGATGCCAGGCAATAAAGGAGCTAGCTGACGCCAGAATTTGGCACCGATGGTTTTAGGGAGGATTTCTGAGAGCACCAAAATTAAGACAGTCATGACTGCTGAGGCAATCGCTAAATAACCATCGCCAAACACCACACCAACTTGTGCACCTACGCCCGCTGCACCTGCAGTATGGGCTACGGTATTGAGGGTAAGAATAGCCGCAAGGGGGCGGTCAATATTATCTTTGAGCGCTTGTAGTTTGCCATGCAATGCCGGTTGTTCTGCCTTAAGTTGCGCCACGTAACTTGGCGTGATAGAAAGCAAGGCAGCTTCAAGAATGGAGCATAAAAAAGAAATACCAACGGCAATAAAAGCAAACAGAATCAGCAGGAACATGGGTTTCACATAAGTTAAATAAGACAAGCGATTGTGGCACAACTGTAAGCACAAAAAAAGGGGCCGCAGCCCCTCTTCGCAAGTACTTAAACGCTGGTTATTAGAAGCTGTAGCTGGCTGAGAACCAGAAGCTGCGGGCGCGTTCAGCCGTGTTGTAATCGGGCGAACATAAGTACTCAACTTCATTGTCGGCTAGCAAACAGCTGCGGCTAGACAAGTCGGTATCAAGCAAGTTGTTGATTCTGGCCCGTAAAGTCCATGATTCAGAGAGCTCGTAGTTAGCCCCTAAATGCAACAGTTCGTAAGCTTTGTAATATTCCTCAACGGTTTCAGGGCCGGCCGGGCCGGTCACGTTGGCGGTACCACGGAAGCGTTCACCACGTACTTCGGCACGTAAATCAAAGCTCAGTGCATCGGTTAGGGCGTAACTTAGCGTAGCATTGGCCATGTGCTCAGGCGTATTGACCAAGGGTAAACCTTTGTCAGCGCCGCTGCGCACTTCACTGTGAGTGTAGGTGTAGTTACCGCGTACGCTTAAAGCATCGGTAATATCGTATTCAGCATACACCTCAGCACCTTTGGTGACCGCTTTGTCAACGTTGGCATATTGAGTAAAGTAGTCGTAGCCAAGGTCCGCCCAACCCTCACCAATGTCTACACAATACTGACCTGGCTGTGCGATCTCACAGTTAGGGGCACTGTCTTGACGAATGATTTTGTCGTCAAACTCGTTGTAGAACACGGTGAGGTTGGCGGTAAAGTCGTATGCGTTATCAAAATACACGGCCGCTTCGTAGTTCACGCTCGTTTCTGGTTGCAGGTTAGGGCTACCCACCAAAGGAATGGTACCTTGGCGACCAAAGCCAGTGATGCCAGGGAAGAGATCATTGGGTTTAGGTGCTTTATAGCCGGTGCTGATCCCGCCTTTAACGGTCCAGTCTGGGTTAATGCTGTAGTTTAAGTAAACGCGCGGACTCCACTGTCCAGAGAAGATATTGTGATGATCGTAACGGGCGCCAGTCGTTAAGGTCAGCGAGTTGGTTGCATCAAAACTGTTCTCTGCAAAAATAGCCCATTGGCGATGGTCTTGAGTGGTTCCTGCGCGATAATCACTACCGTAAAAACCAAACACCCCGTCTTCCATGGAGACATCAAGGTATTGCACCCCAGTCACCAGCTTATTGCGGGCGAAGCTCATCTCAAAAGTCGAATCAAAAATCCAGTTGGTCAGTTTTAGTGGTCGATTAGGGCGAGGTAAGTATTCGCTCTCAATCACCGCGCGAATATCATCAGTCAGTACCGGTCGGCTCACGCCTTGGTCTGCGACTGCTTGGTCCCACAGCTGTTGAAACGCAGCACGTTCTGCCAAAGACAGCGGTAAGCTACGGCCTAAGTTCTCGCTGATACTATGGGTGATGCTATTGCGCCATACGCCAGCATCAAAGGTACCAATATGAGAGAGCACAGCTTGCTCACGTTGCACCCGCTGGTAAGGCGCATAACCAACCCGGGGCTCAACTAAACCGTTGCCGCCAGCTCGCCACATGTTCTCGGCAGAATCAAGCGTACCCACTTGGCTTTGAGTGTTATCGTAGCGCTGTTTAGCTAAATCGTAACTAAGCGCAAAGCGCTGCTTTTCAGTCAGGTTATAGTCTAAAGTAGCACCGTAGTTCCAAGACTTACCGCCGACAATCTTGCGGTCGCCAAAGCTGCCTGAATCGGTCCAAGTGCTGCCATCGGGCAACGGCAGTTCAGTCACGTAGCCCGGTTCACTAGGCTCGCGCCAATAACCACTGCCGCGTAAGGCAAGGCTCAAGGCCTCGTTAATAGGACCGGTAAGGTAAAAATCAACTTTTTGGTCATTGCCGTATTGGTCATCTTCTTGCAAAGTACCAGCTACCGACACATCTCCGTGCCAAGCATCTAGGGTGCGGCGAGTAATGATATTCACCACCCCACCAATGGCATCGGTACCATACAAAGTAGACATAGGCCCGCGTACCACTTCAATGCGTTCAATAGCTGCCAACGGCGGCATGTACATATACTGACTGTTACCGAAGTTGTTAGGCCCAATATCACCGGTATCATTTTGGCGACGGCCATCAATCAACACTAAGGTGTATTCAGCGGGTAAGCCGCGCATGGTGATACTTAAGTTACCGTTCTTATCCTGTCCAGAACCTACATCAATACCTTCTATATCACGCAAGGCATCGGCTAAGCCCGAATAGGGTTTGGTTGCCAAATCTTCGCGAGTTACCACGGTTACACTCGCTGGTGCATCAATAACCTTGGTTTCGTAGCCCGCAGCAGTAACCACGATCCGCTCTACGCGGTCTTTTGCATCAGGGTCTGGAACCGGTTCGCCAGCAGCCATAGCTGGCGCTTGGATAGTGGTGAATACCAGTGATGCAATCATTAAAGCAAGCGGTGTAGGACGAGTCCGAAGTGACATAAAACAACCTTTTAATGAAAATTAATGAATCCGATGTTGCAAATGATAATAACTCTCATTTATCATGTAAACAGTTAAATGATAATAATTCTCAAAAACATTGACCAAGTCGGTTTTTGCTTTGAGAGCTCAACTAGGTAGAACGGATTCGAAGAATGTGCCCAATCACTTCATCAACAAGTCAATCGCCTAAATCCAAGCGCCGTCATGCTGCACAGGATAAACCCACGCGCCGCAAATCAGGCTGGCGCGATCTGAAAGCTTGGCATTGGGTTAGTTCAGCCGCCTGCTTAGTTGCGACACTTTTGTTCGCGCTTACGGGCATCACCTTAAACCATGCGCATCAGCTAGAAGCCTCGCCCTCTACAACAGTGATAGAGCAGCAGCTGCCCACGGCTGTGGTACAGGCAATGCAAGCCCGCCAGCAGCAATTACTCGAAGGGTCTTACAGCGCGGAAGGGCCTCTACCAGCGGTGTTCAGAGGTTGGTACTTAAGTTCGCAGCAGCAATCCTTGCCTGCTGAAAAAGCCGCCCAGTGGGACGAGTTTGAGGCCTATTTTGGCTTACCTCGGGCCGGTGGTGATCTCTGGTTTCGAGTCGATTTAGAGACCGGCATGTTTTACCAAGAAAGCATTGATCGAGGCTGGATTGCCTATTTCAACGATTTACACAAGGGCCGCAATACCGGCTGGGGATGGATAACTATGTTAGATATTTTAGCGGTCGTGATGCTGGTGTTTTCAGTAAGCGGTTTATTGTTATTAAAGCGCTATGCCAAAGGTCGTAAATCTACTTGGTGGTGGGTAGCTCTGGGCGTGGTTGTTCCTTGGTTAGCCTTGTTGGTACCAGCCCATGCAGCACAAGCCGCTTCGCCCAAGCAGATGCTATTGCACGTAGAGATCCCGCAGTTAGATGTGGCTGAATACCATCGACCTTATGTTGCTATCTGGTTAGCCGATGCGAAACATCAACGGGTGGCTGACCTCGCCGTTTGGTATGACGGCAAACTAGCAAATAAAGAGGGCGAAAAATGGCTCAAGGATATGCGTCAATGGTGGCGCCGCAGTGGCCGCATGGCCACCATGCCGATTGATGGCGTTACTGGAGCAACCCGCCGTCCGGGCAGCCATAACCTTAATTTAAGCCAATTTTTACCGCAGTTAGCCGAGCTACCGCCAGGTGAGTATCGGTTGAATATTGAAGCCGCGCGTGAGGTTGGTGGTCGTGAACATCTACAACTGCCTATCACCCTGCCATTGCAGGCACCGGTGAGCGCTCAAGTGCAAGGTCAACACGAGCTCGGCCTGATTAAGTTAAGCGTAACAGCACAATAATCACGCGAATCTGAATGTGAACACTTACTATCTTTGATTGAAATAGAAAGAAAGGAAACTAGCATGCGTTATATTATTTTATTCGGGGCCCTCGCCCTAAGTTTTTCGGCCGAGGCGCATCGCGCTTGGATCAAACCTGATGCCACGGTGATTTCTAAAGAAAATGCTTGGGTCACCTTTGAGGCGGCAGTTTCTAACGAAATATTTGCTCGTGACCATGTGGCGTTCCGCCTGAATGGGGTTGTGGCATTAGCACCCAACGGTCAGCCGCTAGAGTTACAGAATGCCCATACGGGTAAATTGCGCTCCGTTTTTGATTTGCAGCTTACCGAAAATGGCACCTATAAAGTTGTTACCGCATCGAAAAACCTGCAAGCCCGCTGGGTAGATGCCAACGGTGAACGTCAATTCTGGCCAGGTCGTGGGGTTACGCCTAAGCCGGGTGATTTTGAGCGTGAAGTGCCAAAACAAGCGCAAGATTTAACCATTACTGAATACTCGCGTCGGATTGAAACTTTTGTGACCAACGGAGCCCCGAGCGATACGGTGTTGGCGCCAACTAACCAGGGCTTTGAAGTGGTTCCAGTAACCCATCCAAACGATTTGTACGCTGGCGAAACCGCAGACTTTAAAGTGCTGTTTGATGGCAAGCCTGTAGCTGGTGCTGAAGTTACTGTTATTCGTGAAGGCATGCGCTACCGTGCGCAGCAAGAAGAGCAAACAGTGACCAGTAATGGTGCCGGCGAATTCTCAGTAACTTGGACCGAGGCCGGCCAGTATTTTATGGAAGCTGAGTATCAAGACGACCAAGGTAAGGCCCCTGCAACTCAACGTAGAGGCAGTTACGGCGCGGTTTTCGAGGTTCTTTAGAAAAAAGCGAAATAAATCATCCCAAGTTGCTAGAATATGCTCTATAATTTTTTCTATAGAGTTTTCTAGCAAGGGGATGAAGATGATTTTAAATCGTAGTTTAGTCGGCCTGATGTTCAGCGCCGCACTCGTTTTAGTCACCAGCAGTGGCATGGCTCACGCCACCGATTACACCGTAAAGCAAGCATCTATTGCTGAATACATTCATTTGCAAGGGGTGGTTGAGTCAACCAACAGCGCGACCGTATCAGCGCAAGTTTCTGGCCGTATTGAAGCCGTTAACGTGGATGTTGGTGACCAGGTTGAAGCGGGTGCCACCATAGTCACCATCACCTCCGTTGATCAATATCAAGCTGTGGCTCAGGCCCAAGCCCAAGTAGCGGCAGCACGAGCAACCCTAGTGGCTGAGCAGCAGGAATTTGATCGAGTCACTAAATTAGTGGCGCAAAAGTTAGTGCCCGATGCCGAACTCGATCGGGCTAAAGCGCGCTTAGACAATGCTAATGCCCAGTTAAAGGCGGCACAAGCAGCAACCAAACGCGCCCAAGAGCAACTGTCTTATACCGCAGTCAAAGCTCCTTACAGCGGTGTCGTGAGTGAGCGTTTCGTTGAGCCCGGCGAATTAGTGCAGCCAGGCACTCCGTTGATGTCGGGCTTTGATCCGGCCGAATTACGAGTGCATGTTGATATTCCTGCGCTGTTTGCAACGGCAGTTGAGCAATTCAAATGGGCTGAAGTGGCCGGCTTAAAGCCCGTAGCACAGCGTCTATTTCCCACCATTCATAGTGCCTCCAGTACCGTGCGATTACGATTAAATTTGCCTGCAGACGGTAATCTATTACCCGGTCAGTGGTTACCGGTGGTCGTGCAAGTGGGTGAGCACGAGGGCCTTCTAGTACCGCAGCAGGCGGTGTTGCAACGTGGTGAACTGACCATGGTGCGAATGCAAGATAATAGCTGGCGTGCGGTTCGCTTAGGCCTCACTCAAAATGGTCAGGTAGAAGTGGTCAGCGGGCTAAAAGCTGGCGAGGTTATTCGTTATGAGTAATAAACCACTAGGGATTGCAGGTAAGTTTGCAGCCTGGGGTGAGCGCTCCCAACTAACCCCGCTGTTGGCGCTGTTTGGCTTAATTCTGGGGATTATGGCGGCGATGATCACGCCGCGCGAAGAAGAGCCCCAAATTGATGTGACCATGGCTGATGTCATGATCGCCTTTCCCGGTGCGGATGTGAGTCAAGTTGAACAGCAACTGACCACACCGTTAGAGCGTCATTTTGCCCGCATGCAGGGTATTGAGCATATTTTCTCGGTGTCACAGCCTGGCCAAGCCTTAGTGACGGTGCAGTTTGAGGTAGGCATTGCGCGCGACACGGCATTGGTGCAATTGTTTGATACGTTAGCCGGTTGGCAGCAACAGCATCCGCAATTTACCCAACCGCTTGTGAAAGCTCGAGGCATTGATGATGTCCCAATTTTAGGGCTAACCCTAACCGGCGCTGACTTAGAGCTAAAGGATGTAGCTGATAGTCTGATTGAGCCGCTGCAAAACGTCGCCGGGGTGCGAGACATCAGTATTATTGGTGCCGAGCCCGAGCAAATAAATGTCACCTTAGATAACACCGCCCTCACTCGTGTTGGTTTGGATTTTAATGCGGTTAGCCAAGCGCTAGCTAGCCAAAATCAAAGTGGGCAAGCGGGGTATCGATTACAGGGCAATCAGTACATCCCAGTGCAAGTAGGTGGGTTTATTGAAAGTGCTGAGGCGCTGAGCAATCTGATTGTAGCCAATATTGATGGTAAGCCAGTGCGCTTGCATCAAGTGGCGGAAATATCAACCCAAGCAGAAGTACCGTCACAGTACGTGTGGTCGCGGCAAAAGGGGGGTGAGCTTGCACCAGCAATAACCTTAGCCATTACCAAAAAGGCAGGCGAAAACGCCGTGGTGGTAGCCGAGCAAGTACTCGCTCGTTTAGCTACCATGCAGCAGCAATTGTTGCCTGAACAATTGCAGGTAGAAGTCACTCGCAATTACGGCCAAACTGCAGACGATAAAGCTTCTAAGCTGATCCAAAAACTGATCTTTGCGACTATCTCGGTGGTGGCTTTAGTGCTGCTCACACTTGGTAAACGTGAGGCCGTGGTGGTGGGCAGTGCGGTGGTCTTAACCCTAGCCATGACCTTATTTGCATCGTGGGCGTGGGGCTTTACCTTAAACCGCGTGTCGCTGTTTGCCCTGATCTTCTCGATTGGTATTTTGGTGGATGACGCTATCGTGGTGGTAGAAAATATTCACCGCCATTTAGGGCTGGGCAAGTCACTTAAAACGTCCATTCCTGCTGCTGTAGACGAAGTAGGTGGGCCAACGATATTGGCAACCTTCACGGTGATTGCCGCGCTCTTGCCCATGGCCTTTGTTAGTGGCTTAATGGGCCCATACATGAGCCCCATTCCTATCAATGCATCTTTGGGAATGTTGCTGTCGCTGCTGATTGCGTTAACCGTTACCCCTTGGCTGGCGCGCCACTTACTCAAAGATGAGCATCATCAAGAGCAGCAAAGTGATAAATTGCATCGTTTCTTTCATAAGCTGATGCTACCGCTGCTAACTCATCGCAAACGTCGCTACCTGATGGGCTTTGGCCTCATTGGCCTGATTGTGGCGATGCTCGGTCTTGCGGTGGTGCAAGCAGTGGTGATGAAAATGCTCCCGTTTGACAACAAAAGTGAAATTAAGCTGGTGTTGGATATGCCCGAAGGCAGCACCTTAGAGCAGACCAACGCGGTGCTGGTGGAACTAGCGCAGACGCTTGATAGCGTGGACGAAGTAGCCGCGACGCAGATTTATGCGGGTACCGCATCACCGATAGGCTTTAATGGTTTAGTGCGGCAGTACTATTTGCGCCAAGGCGCTAACATGGGCGATGTGCAAGTCACTCTGAAAGAGCTTGGCGAGCGAGAGCGGGCAAGCCATGAGTTGGCCTTAGCCATTCGCCCGTTACTGACACCTATTGCCGAAGCTGTTGGCGCGTCATTGAAAATCGTTGAAGTGCCGCCAGGGCCACCGGTGATGGCACCCATTGTTGCAGAAATTTACGGCCCAAGTGCACAGGCTCGGGCTGATGCCGCTCAGTTAACCTTGGCACAACTGCAGCAAACCGAAGGTGTGGTGGATATTGATAGCACCTTGGTGAGCGATAGTTTAGAAGAAGTTTGGCAGGTTAACCGCGAGCGTGCGGCGCAATTAGGAGTGACGGCTGAACAAGTGGTACGGGTATTGCAAACGGCCTTGGCAGGGATGGATGTCACTTATTTAGCCATTCCCCATCAAACCCAACCGGTAGCAGTAAAAGTACGGTTACCAAACACTTGGCAAGGTCAGTTAAGCCAGCTGCAAAATGTCACTGTGCTATCACAAACCAGTGGCCAGGCGATTCCGGTGGCGGAGCTTATCGACCGAGTTCAGCGCCCTTATGCCCAGCCGATTTACCACAAAGACCTACGTCCGGTGGTTTATGTGACGGCAGATATGGCGGGTGATTTGGATAGTCCTTTATACGGTTTGTTTGCCGCAGCTGGTGACATTGAGTTGCCACAAACCTACATCAGCCAGCCCGATGTGTGGGATACGGCTGCACTAAAATGGGATGGAGAGTGGCAAATCACCTACGAGACCTTCCGTGATATGGGAGCTGCCTATGCCGTCGGTTTGTTGTTGATTTACTTGCTGGTTGTGGGCCACTTTGGCAGCTACGCGGTACCGCTGGTAATCATGGCTCCGATCCCGCTCACCCTGATAGGGATTATGCCAGGGCATGCGTTACTGGGAGCACAGTTTACCGCAACCTCGATGATCGGGATGATTGCGTTGGCTGGCATCATTGTGCGCAACTCCATTCTCTTGGTGGATTTTGTCCGCGAAGAAGTGGCGGCTGGCAAGGATTTGAACGAGGCAGTGATAGAAGCTGCAGCGGTGCGAGCTAAGCCGATTGTATTAACGGCACTAGCGGCCATGTTGGGGGCGTTCTTCATTCTGGATGACCCGATTTTCAGTGGTTTAGCAGTGAGTTTGATCTTCGGTATCGCAGTATCAACAGCATTAACCTTGGTGGTTATTCCGCTGCTGTATGCGTCGTTATTACGACGCAAGGCTAAGCATCTTTAATTGTTCAACCTTGTTCGTTACTGATTGATTGCGAAGGGCTCCGTGGGTGGGGCCCTTTTTTTGTGCATTTTACCGGTTGCACTATCGCGATGCACTATCACAATGCACGCAAATGCACTATCATGGTGCAAAAGGTGAGTAAAAGCACCTCCTAATATCGTTAGCATAATTATTAGTTATTGATTTAATTGATATTTAAATAGTTGGCACGGGGTTTGCTTTAGTTTTGTGCAAACGCAGTGCAGAAAGTTTCAGTGCACGCTATACTCATTGTTCATTTTGACGATTGCGATCGCGGAGGATCACATGTCTACACCACAAGACGTTATGGCTTTTATTGAAGAAAACGAAGTTAAATTTGTAGATTTGCGCTTTACCGATACCAAAGGTAAAGAGCAGCACGTGACCATTCCGGTGTCGCAAATTAACGAAGAATTCTTTGAAGAAGGCAAAATGTTTGACGGCTCGTCGATTGGCGGCTGGAAAGGTATTAACGAATCAGACATGGTACTGATGCCAGATTGCAGTACCCTAGTATTAGACCCGTTCACTGACGAAGTCACCATGAACGTGGTTTGCGATATCCTCGAGCCAGATACCATGCAAGGTTACGATCGTGACCCACGCTCTATCGCTCGTCGCGCTGAAGAATACTTACAAAGCATGAACATCGGTGACACCGCGTTCTTTGGTCCAGAGCCAGAGTTCTTCTTGTTCAACGATGTACGTTTTCATACTGACATGAGCGGCAGCTTCTACAAAATTGAAGCCGACGAAGCAAAATGGAACTCAGGTAAAGAATTCAAAGACGGCAACTTAGCGCACCGTCCTGGCGTAAAAGGCGGTTACTTCCCTGTGCCTCCGGTAGACTCAGCGCACGACATCCGCAGCACTATGAGTACGGTGATGGAAGACATGGGCTTAGTGGTTGAAGCGCATCACCACGAGGTTGCTACTGCTGGCCAGAACGAAGTTGCCACCCGTTTTAACACATTGGTTAAAAAAGCTGACGAGATTCAAACCTACAAGTATGTGGTCCACAACGTGGCCCATTCTTACGGTATGACCGCAACCTTTATGCCGAAGCCGATTGTTGGCGATAACGGTTCAGGTATGCACGTTCACATGTCGATTAGCAAAGATGGTAAAAACCTGTTTGCTGGCGACCAGTACGGCGGTTTGAGCGAAATGGCGTTGTATTACATCGGCGGTATCATCAAGCACGCACGTGCCTTGAACGCTTTCTGTAACCCAACCACCAACTCATACAAGCGGTTAGTCCCTGGTTACGAAGCACCGGTCATGTTGGCCTACTCAGCACGTAACCGTTCTGCCTCTATTCGTATCCCAGTGGTTGCTAGTGCAAAAGCACGTCGTATCGAAGTTCGCTTCCCAGACCCAGCCGCTAACCCATACTTATGTTTTGCGGCACTCTTAATGGCTGGTTTAGACGGTATTAAAAACAAGATTCATCCTGGCGATGCTATGGATAAAGACTTGTACGACTTACCACCAGAAGAAGCGAAAGAAATTCCAACCGTGTGTCATTCATTAGAAATGGCCCTAGAAGCGTTGGATAAAGATCGCGAGTTCTTAACCGCTGGTGGCGTGATGACGGACGACATGATTGATGCATACATTAAGCTGAAGCACAAAGAAGTGATGACGCTGAAAATGACCACTCACCCAATCGAGTTCGACCTTTACTACAGCGTCTAATTCAGCTGAGGTTTGAACCTAGGAGGACCGATGCTTATTAGCCGCCTCATGGTTGTGATAATGCTGGCCGTTGCAGTTTCAACTGCAGCGGCACAGCAAGTTTACAAACGGCAAAATGCTGATGGCTCGGTCACATATTCGGATCAACCCTTACCCCAAGCTGAAGTGATTAACTTACAGCCGGTGCCAGTCACCGAATTCACCACGCACACCCCGGTTACTACCCAAACTCAAACCGCCATGCCAACGGTTACTGATGCCGCAGCGCCCACGGCCCAGATCATTGCGCCCGCGCAACAAGCCGCGGTGCGTGCCAACGATGGTTCAGTTGCGGTGCGGTGGCAAACCACACCCAACCCACTACCCGATGGCTATCAGTTACAATTGCGAGTTGATCAGCGCATTGCTTGGCAGGGTTCCAGCCAAACCGAACTGACCTTGACTGATATCGACCGCGGCGAGCGGCGCTTGCAACTGCGGGTGCTTGATGCCGAAGGTAACGAAGTATCGCGCTCAGATACTATTGTGGTGTATGTGCTGCGGGCTAATATCAACAGCCCAGCCTTGGCGACCGGAGCAACTAGCGGTGATGGTGGTGGCAATGACGGCAACTAACGCTGATTGCACCACTGTGGTGCAACCTAGTTTAGATCAGCTCTTAACCGCGGTGGTGCAACTCGATACCGATTATTGTATTGCCTACATGAACACCGCGGCCGAGGCGCTTCTTGATGGCAGTCGTAATCGGCTGCAACAGCAGGATTTTTTTAGTCTGTTTAGCTACAGCAGCATCGACCCCAACACCCTCAAGCAAGCGCTCAATGACGACCAATCGGTATCCGACAGCGACGTGACCTTAGTTTTTCATGACGGCCAACGCATCACGGTCGAGCTAGTTGCGCAGCCACTGAAACTAGAGCAGCAGCGCATTGGCGTATTGCTTGAGCTGCGGCAAATGGACCAAATTAGGCGCATTAATCAAGAAACCGTACAACAGCAGCAACTACTGGCAGCGCAAAGCATGGTGCGCGGCATGGCCCATGAAATCAAAAACCCGTTAGGTGGCTTACGTGGCGCTGCGCAGTTGCTGGCAAGCGAACTTGATGATGCCGAATTACAAGAGTATACCGATTTAATCATTAACCAAGCCGATCGTCTCAGCACCTTGGTTAATCGCATGTTAGGGTCAAATCAGTTGCCCCAACCAGAGCCCAGCAACATCCATGCGGTGCTCGAGCGGGTGCTGCAAGTGGCCCGTTTAGCTGGTGCCGAACAGATTCGTTGGCAACGAGATTACGACCCAAGTTTGCCTGAGTTAACCATGGCCGCAGACCAGATTGAACAAGCGTTACTCAATATCGTCATGAACGCATGTGAAGCGCTGGCGCCAGAAGCTGGTGGCGAGATTGTGCTACGAACCCGCATCGCCCACCAACAAACCTTGTATGGTAAGCGCTACCGGCAATGTGCGGTGGTCGTGATTCAAGATAACGGCCCGGGTATTGCCGAAGCACTCCGCGATACCCTGTTTTATCCTATGGTAAGTGGGCGAGCCGGCGGTACTGGCTTGGGCTTAGCGATAGCGCAGAATATCGTGCACCAACATAGTGGCAAGATTGAGTTGCAATCGCGCCCAGGGCACACCGAATTTACCCTTTATCTACCCTATGTAGAAACCTTAACATGAACAACCTAAGCAGCAACGAAGCAAACCGCAGCAGCAATGCGGACATTTGGATTCTGGATGATGACAGCTCCATTCGCTGGGTATTAGAGCGGGCGCTCGCCCGGGCGGGTTTAAGCTGTCGCAGTTTTGCCGATGCCAGCAGTGTGTATCAGGCCTTGGCACAGCAAGCGCCCAGCAGCCAGCCGCGGGTGCTGTTAAGTGACATTCGGATGCCCGGTGATGATGGCTTAGCGGTGCTAGAGCATATGCGTCATCATTATCCGGAGCTAGCCGTAATCGTGATGACTGCCCATTCTGATTTACAATCAGCGGTGAGTGCGTTTCAGGGTGGTGCCTTTGAATACCTCGCCAAACCCTTTGATTTAAACGACGTGGTGCAAACGGTGAGTCGCGCCTTACAAAGAGAGCGCAGCCAAGCTCCCACTCCAGCTACCGCGGTTGAACCTAGCAGCGGGCTGCGTGGTTTGATTGGCTCAGCACCAGCGATGCAAGATGTGTTTCGGGCCATTGGGCGGCTCTCTCATTCTAGCGTGACGGTACTGATCAATGGTGCATCGGGCACTGGTAAAGAACTGGTCGCCCGAGCGCTACATGACAATAGCCCGCGCGCGCACAAACCCTTTATTGCGCTCAACATGGCGGCGATTCCTGCTGACTTGATAGAAGCTGAACTGTTTGGGCACGAAAAAGGTGCTTTTACCGGGGCCAGCAATGCCCGCCAAGGCCGTTTTGCGCAAGCGCATGGCGGCACACTCTTTTTAGATGAAATTGGTGATATGCCGTTAGCGGTGCAGACGCGCTTGTTACGTGTGCTCGCCGAAGGCCAGTTTTATCCCATCGGTAGCTATGAACCTGTTACTGTTGATGTGCGTATCATCGCAGCCACCCATCAGAATCTCGAACAACGAGTCAAAGACGGGTTGTTTCGGGAAGATTTGCTGCATCGGCTCAACGTGATCCGACTAACTTTGCCTACTTTAGCTGAACGGCGTAGCGACATTCCGCAATTGGTGGAACATTTTCTGCAGCAAGCAGCGCAAGAACTCGGTGGTCAACCCAAGCGTATCAGTGCGGCTGCCATGGCAGTGTTACAGCAAGCGCCTTGGCCCGGCAACGTACGCCAACTCGAGAACAGCTGCCGCTGGCTAACCGTAATGGCCCCCGCCGCCGTGGTCGAAGTAAGCGATCTGCCCCCTGAGTTGCAAGCCGAAAGACATTCGGCCCCAGCTACGGAGCTGGGTCTGCAAGTGGTTCTTCAGACGGAGTTGAAGCGGCGCATCGCGGCCGGCGAGCAAGATATTTTGGCACCTTTGTGCAAAGAAGTGGAACAACTGGCGTTGGAGCTTGCCTTAGAACATACTCAAGGACACAAGCAAAACGCCGCGAAAATCCTGGGTTGGGGGCGCAATACCTTAGCGCGCAAACTTAACGAAGCGTAAAGTTAAGGTAAACCCTGTGTAAAGCAACGAGCTTTCTTTACATAATTAAGAAAACTATACTTCTAGAAAACTCAGGAACAACACCATGACCAAGTTATTGTTAGTAGATGATGATGCCGAATTAAGCAGTATGCTGGAGCAGATTCTGACCAAAGAAGGCTATCAATTAACCTTAGCCGCCGATGGTGAGACGGGTTTAGAGCGTGCCCTTAGCGGCTCTTATCATCTCATTCTGTTAGATGTGATGCTGCCTGGTATTAACGGTTTTCAGTTATTACAGCGCTTACGCCAGCAGCAACGCAGCACCCCAGTGTTGATGCTAACCGCGCGTGGTGATGATGATGACCGCGTACAAGGCCTTGAGCTAGGTGCTGACGACTACCTGCCTAAACCTTTTAACCCGCGCGAGTTAGTTGCAAGAGTGAAAGCCTTGTTGCGACGCACTCCAAATACGACAGTGGTGCCTGAGCCTATTCATTATGCGGGCTTTTGGGTTGACCCTCAGCAAAACGAAGTGCGCTGCGATGAAGCTAAGCTAGAACTGACCCCCACTGAGTTTGATATTTTACGAACCTTAGTGCAGGGACAAGGCCAAGTTGTGAGCAAAGATCAGTTATCAGTAGCTGCGTTGGGACGTCAACTTGCGCCATTTGATCGCAGCCTTGATGTGCATATCAGCAACATCCGTAAAAAAATTGAGCTTAACCCCGAGCGCATTCAAACCGTGCGTGGCCGCGGTTACCGCCTACTGCAACTGGCCTAAGCTAGGGACAGCATGGCTATTCGCTGGTATCAATCGCTTACCTTAAGACTATTGCTGTTGTTCTGGCTACTGCTCTTTGCGGTAGCCACCAGCGGTTATCTATTAGCGCTATGGTATGCCAAACCAGCCCAGCCAGAACCCTTACAAGACAGTATTAAAACTGCCTTGGCGCCGCTGTTATCCGATCAAGTAACCTTCAGCTCACTATCGCCAGGGCGTTTAGTAGCAGCCCAGTACCGAGTGGCAGCGGCTGTCACTTCCGAGGCCGGGCCCAACCGCCTGCAGCTAGAGCCTAATTTAGCCAGTACCCATTACGAAGTGCTGCTAAGCCAGTTAGCCGCCGACCAGCCCGAACAATTACGGCTCGCCAATGGCTTATTGATCGGCCCTTTTAGTTTAGGCGAACAAAAGATTCTGTTGATTCGACCGCTGAGTGCAACCGAGCAAGCAGAGCAACAAGCCGACGCCCAGCAATCAGAGCAAGCACAAACTCTAACCTTGGTGTTTGGCAGTTTGCTCATCGCCGTCTTGCTTGGCTTTTGGTTGGTGCAGCCGCTGAAGCGGCTCACCTTTGCTACCAAGGAAATTGCCGAAGGTGCAGAGCGACTGCATCTAAAAAAGCTCCCTAAACGTTCCGATGAGTTGGGCGAACTAGCTCGCTCATTAGAGTCTGCCGCACACGATCTTACCGTGTCACGAAACGCCCAACGGCGTTTATTGAGTGATGTCTCGCACGAGTTGCGATCACCGCTGGCGCGGATGCAAGTAGCCTTGATGCTAAGCCAAGACGATGATAACCCTGATAGCAACCCACACTTAAGCCAGATGGCCCGTGATGTGGATCGCTTAGGCACCATCATTGAGCGAATTTTATCTTTATCGCGCCTAGAAAACGGCTTAGTACCGCTACAGCGTGAACAACTTGATGTCGGCGAACTCATGCGCGTACTCGCAGCTGATTTGGCTTACGTAGATGCCAGCTACGGGGAGCGGGTGAGGGTACTAGATGGTGATTGGCCGATTACTGCTAGCGATGACGAACTGTTGCGCCTAGTGATAGAAAACTTAGTGCGTAATGCGCTGCAATATACCGACCATGGTATTGAGATCAGTTGCGAGCTTGGCGATAGCGAGTGCTTTATCTTGGTGCGTGACCACGGTGATGGCGTGCCAGAAGAGCAACTAGCGCAGCTGTTCGAACCTTTCTATCGTGGTGACCCATCGCGCCATCATAAAGCTGGCGTTGGGCTAGGCATGGCGTTAAGCTTAAGGGCAGCAAATGTGTTAGGCGGCTCGGTGAGCGCGCGCAATCATCCTGACGGTGGCTTAGAAGTGACAGTAACACTACCCTTAGTGAGCGAGGATGAAACCGCAGCACAAGCACCATCTGCCTAAGTTGAGGCCCAATAGTTAACCAGCGGTAACCATGCAATGACGCAGCAATCTGTGCCAGCCGATAATGATCCTCAATGGCTGCGCTTTTATCTACAAACCATCACTCCCTTTTGGCAGCAGCAAGTACAAACCCTGCAGTTAGTGCGCCCTGATAAGGTTAACTTAACCTGGTATTTGCATCAGCCGGAGCAAGCCAAAGCCTTGGTGCTGATTAGCCCAGGGCGAGTAGAAGCGGGCTTAAAATATCAAGAATTAGTCTGGTGGCTAGCCCAACAAGACTACGCCGTGGCCGTGTTAGATCACCGTGGCCAAGGTTTCTCAGATAGGTTAAGTAATAATCCTCACCATGGCCATATCGACCAATTTGAAGATTTTGTCACCGACCTTGAAGCCGTTGCTGCCGCCGCCACCGACCTGTGTCCGCAGTTGCCACAATACTTGCTGGCTCACTCCATGGGCGGCGCTATTGCCAGCTTGATGCTAGCTCGTGGTAACCATAAGATTGAGAAAGCCGTGTTTTCAGCGCCTATGTTGGGGCTAGATACCGGCCGTACGCCCAAGTGGCTGGCGCAAACCATTGCAGTATCAGGCGCTTTGTTGAATCGATGGGTACAGCCGCGCAAGCCTTGGTACTTTATTGGGATGGAAGATTACCGCACGGTGCCCTTTGACGAAAACGAACTCACGCATAGCGAAGCTCGTTATCAGATGTTCCGTGACTTGTACGATCAGCATCCGCAAGTACAACTAGGCGGGCCTACATTTAATTGGGTAGCACAGGCCTTTGCGGCTGTGCGCGCAGCTCAGCAACAAGCAGCGCAAATCAGTATTCCGATCTTAATGTTGCAAGCTGGGGCTGACACCATTGTCGATAACCAAGGCCAACGACAGTTTGTGCAGCAACTACCGCATGCGGCTAGCCGCATCGAAGTGATAAAGGGAGCTCGGCATGAATTATTCATCGAAGCAGACCCGTATCGGCAACAAGCGCTAACGCACATTCAAGCTTGGTTTAACCAAGCGCATCCCTAAAAAGGCGTGTCGTCGTTATCTGGTACCACCGATTGTGGATCCATGTGCACAATCACATCGGTAGGCGGAAACAGCGCCGCTACTTGGCGTTCAACCGTATCAGCAATGTGATGAGCTTGACGAATCGACAAATGATCATCTAATTCTATATGGCATTGTACAAAACGAACTTGGCCGGCTTCGCGAGTGCGTAAATCGTGCACGCCCAACACCCCCGGTACCGCTTTAATGGTGGCTAAAATCTGCTGCTTCTCAGCTTCTGGTAGTTCTCTATCCATCAAGCTTTGAAACGCATCCCAGCCGATGCGCACCGCGCCATAGGCCAAGAAAATAGCAATCCCGATAGCAAACACACTATCCGCCCAGCCCATGCCATAGGCATTGAACAGGAGCGCAACAATAACTGCGGTATTTAAGGCTAAATCAGAGGTAAAGTGCAACGAATCAGCAGCAATGGCTTTAGATTGTGTTTTTGCCACCACAATGCGCTGCAAGATCACCAAGGCCAAGGTGGCGACAATAGCAAATAGCGACACATAGATACCAATCTGGTGTTGTTGCACCGGTGAGCCTTGCACCCATTGCTGAATACTATGCACAAACAACAACAGCGCGGAGCCCGTGATGAGCGCCGACTGCACTAACGCGGCTAGCGATTCAGCTTTACCATGGCCAAAGCGGTGCTCGTTATCGGCTGGCTGAATAGCATAACGAACGGCGAAAAAGGTGAACAGGCTGGCTAAGCTATCTAGCATGGAATCCGTCAGCGAGGCCAACATACTCGATGAGTCTGTCATCAGCCAAGCACCGGCTTTAACCACAATCAACAACAGTGCCACCGACACCGATGCCCGTGTTGCTAGTTTTACCCAAAAGCCATAATCACGCATTGCGTTACCTATTGTCCTTGTGCGAAACCCTGCTGACGCCAAGCTTCGTAGCTCACCAGCGCCGCCGTATTAGATAAATTGAGCGATCGGTTGTTGGGCATCATGGGAACTCGCAAACGTTGGGCTGGTGCAATTTGCTCCATCACCTCAGGCGCTAAGCCACTGGTCTCGGAACCAAACAGCAGCACATCGTCGGGCTGATAAGCTACCTCGGTATAACCTACAGTACCTTTGGTGGTAATCGCATAAAGGGTACGCTCACCCATAGCCTGCTTAAACGCAGCAAAATCAGGATAGCGTTCGACCCGGCTTAAATCATGGTAATCCAACCCTGCACGGCGTAGTTTCTTCTCTTCAAAATCAAAACCCAGCGGCTCAATTAAGTGCAACATACAGCCATTGTTCGCACATAAACGGATAATATTACCGGTGTTGGCTGCCATCACCGGGTTAAACAAAGCAATATGAAACATGCAAATGAACTCTCTTTACTCATTAGCAGCGGATGCTACTAACGATCTTTGTCAGTATCTAACTGGGCGTGCTCAAGATCAGGCTCAGAGTAAAATTGACGAATCTCGCCCGAGCTCACCAATTTTCTAAATTGGGTATCAAACCAATCCCGCAGCAGGCGACCGCGCGGGGTATTATGAAAAAGCACATGAAGAGGATCCGCTTCACGTAATTTCAACTCATGGTAAGGCGTAGTAATCCAGTCGGGTTGATTGGCCCTGAAAGTGACCACGGCGCCAACCCGTCCTTTATCTAACATCACAAAACAATCCAGCGAGTTGCTGCCATAGTAAAATGATGTGCCGGTCGGAAAGTAGTGCTCATAATGGTACCCGGCAACAAAACATACAGGGCGCTTCAACGCGCCTTGCATGGCAGCGGTGATGCTGTGCTGATTGAGAGCAAACACATATAAATCCATATCGTAGTCAACATGCAGACGTGAGCTAATAGCATCCACACGAACCTGTTCTATATTGCTGCCAATGAGCATATCGAAGCGCTGATCTTGCAGCCCCAATACCGCGCGCTGAAAGCTGCTGGTATGTAAATCAAGTTCGTCTGCGACGGGTTCAAAAACGTGCCGAATGACATCCCAATAACGGCCTGACCCATCCACCGAGGTGCGCGTTCGCCATAACCCGGCAGCGGCTGACACTAACTGAAAATGGGGCGGCTGGTTAAACTCTTGTAGCGGCTCGATAATCACTTGATGGTCATTAAAAATTTGCGTGATACGACCGTTATCGTGCATCTCGTCAAGGGTGCTATCGAGCTTGGCCAGCAAGGCTTCATGCTGCTTGTGTAGGTAATGATAACCAACGATGTATTTGAGTGGCACAATCACCAAATGTTTTTGCTGATAGTAACCCAATTGACGCGCTTCAAAATCGTTGATGAGCAGCGCCCGAACGCGATTATTACTAAACATCAAGTGCAACTGGTGCAGGTCTTGAGCCTGTACTGTCGGGCCCTTAAAAGACTCCTGTTTGAGTAGTTGCACCGGCCCTTGTTGACCATTGATGTAGGCTAGGTTTTCGACATCTTGCAAATTACACACGCCGCAATAACGACGATCGGCAACCAGCACTAATTGAAAACCAAACAACGGAAAGCTGCTGCGGCGTAAATTCGGATAGTTTTCGTCTAAATCAGGCAAGCGCCCTAGCTCGCCGGCAATTCGGCCGTTGTTGGCTTCAACTAAACTGCGCGTACGCGGCATCTCGACGTACTCAACTTGCACGTTATGCTGGGCATAAGCTTCTTGCATAATCTCTTGCAGCGCATGGCTTAGGGGGCCAGGCTCGGGCGCACGAAATACCAAGGTCTGAGATGTCGTTGGGACGGCTACATTTGCTGTCGCCTGGGCCGCTTGGGCCGCGGGTAAGGCTAATGTCAGCAGCAAGCTAACTAGGAGCGCAGCAACCAGCAGGCAGCTAGCGCGCTGCCAAGCAGAGCCAACAGTGTGTGTGGTTGTGATTGTGGCAAACCCCATCAGCAACACCTATCCAGCCATGAAAAATTAAACCTTCCGCAGTATATCAGGTCAAAATGCCAATAACAGCTAAACTTAATTGACTGTAAGCGCCTAACTCGTTAGCTTGGGCGCCATTCAATGGTGGGAGTAGACGTATGAAACCAAATGTGTGGTCGTGGCTAGCAGCCATCGGCATCAGTGTGAGTGCCGGCTTGCCAGGCAGCAGCTTAGCGCAACAAACAGGGCCCGAATACCAGCTCTTTTTAGCGGGCGACGAACTTGCGCTCTGTAGCAGCATGGCTTGGCAACATTGCGATGATACCAACTGGATTGATAACACCAGCATGCGTACGGATCGCTACCTAAACCTCACGGATAAGTACGTGAAGCCGCTGTTGGCCGACGAACGCTGGCCGCAACATCGACGCGAAACCCGTGATGATGTAGCTGATGCCATTGTCATTATTCGCAACCGACTCAACGAAGACATCGTGCCAGAGCGGGTCTTTTTAGAAGAGTTTACGCGGCGCGCCACCCGTTATTTGTACGACAATTTGTCCGAGCGCGAATGGAACCTAGTGGTTGATCACTTAGAGATGCCGGTACCACAAGGCAAAACGGATACCGCACGCTTGGATGAGCTGGTATTGCCTGCCAAACGCGACATTCTTGAGGCGTTTATTCGCCAAGCAAGCCTGGTGAAACAAGCACAATCCAAAGACGACAAAGTACCTACCATAGTGATTGCCGCGGTTGGGGCGCGAGACCCCTTTACCGCCGTCGAACCTTTCTTGAGTGGATTTGCCCAAGCCGGCGCTAAGGTACAGTGGCTACCCCTAGATGCAGCAGTGAATACCGCGCAGCGCACCAAACAATGCAACGAGTTAGAAGCCCTGCGAGAAACCGAACTCGGTACTTGGCATCGGGCTCGCGTGCATGCTGATAAACATCGTCAGCAGCTAGAGTTTTGTAACAACCCCTTGGCTGGCATCAAAATGATTGACCAAGCCGACGGCTTATTTATTGTGGGTAACGACCCGAGCCTAGTGCGGGCCGCATTATTAAACCCGCTTAGTCAGCCGACCGACATCATGACGTCCATTTATCTAAAAATGAAAGCGAACCGATTAGTCGTGGGCGCAACCAGCGATGCCATGAACGCACTCACAGCGCGCGCCATGGTGGCCAGCGGCACCAGTGCTGAAGCCTTGCGAAGTGGAGCCATTGCTGGCGAAGCTCCTCCTTTTGCCTGCAATAAAGACGACAGCTGTCCACGCAACATGAATCAAGATAGCGTCAGCTATCACCCTTTAGGCGGAGTAGGTTTGTTCGAGTTTGCTAGCTTAGACGGACAATTCTCCGATTTAGGCCGGCATGGGCGCCTTTTAAGCGTTGCGGCCACCACCGCCACACCACTTGCTGTAGGCATCGATGCGCGCACTGCATTAGCCGTCAACGTTCATAGCGGCGCCTTTACCGTGCTTGGTGAACGCGGCGTCTTCTTTGCTCCAGCCCCGCAACAAGTAGAGCATTCAGTAGTATCGGCGTTTCATTACCTGACCGCAGGTGCCAGCGGGCGGTTTGTTGACCACGACATCAGCAACGTGACCTTTGCCAAACGCGATAATGTGGTGCAAGAAGATCCCACCACGCGCTTCTTGAACAAACGCGGTGCGGTAGACTCCTTACGATTGATTTGCCAACAGCGCGACCAGTTTAATCTGATCGAAAACGAGTTCCGCTTGATGGTGATTGCCGATGATGCCACACAGCGACAAAAATCTGGCGGCGAATGCCAAGTGATGAATGCCCGCCTAGGTATATCGTGGCAGCCAGAGAAGTTTTAACCAACACAGGGTTGCAGAGAAATGAAAAAAGCTGGTGGAATTGTTCAAGCCACCAGCTTTTTTATTGCGAGATGAGAACTGCTTTCAGGTGGACTGGTTAAGCCACACCATACTGCGCTCGATAAGCTTTTACTGCGGGCAAAAACTCAGCTAAATCGGGGCTGTCTTGTACGTAAGCAATCACATCGTTTAACTTCACAATGCTAATCACCTGCGCTTGATAATCACGCTCAACCTCTTGAATCGCGCTTAGCTCACCTTGGCCCTTTTCTTGCCTGTCTAAGGCAATCAACACCCCAGCCAGCTCTGCGCCATTGGCCTCCACAATCGCCATAGATTCACGAATAGCGGTGCCAGCGGTAATCACATCGTCGACTAACATCACTCGCCCAGTAAGAGCTGAACCCACTAAGTTACCGCCTTCGCCGTGATCTTTTTTCTCTTTACGGTTGAAGCAGTAAGGCACGTCTTTTTGATAGGTGTCATACAAGGCAATAGCTGCTGCAGTCGCAATAGGAATGCCTTTATAAGCAGGGCCAAACAGCAGATCATAATCGACCCCGCTGTCTTGCAATGCCGCCGCATAAAAACGCCCTAGGCGCGCCAAATCAGAGCCTTTATTAAACAGTCCAGCATTAAAGAAATACGGACTAGTACGCCCCGACTTCAGCGTAAACTCACCAAACTTTAAAACACCACGTGAAATGGCAAATTCAATAAAATCTTTTTGATACTGTTTCATATGAGAGCCGTTATTCGTTATTCGTTATTCGTTATTCGTGCGCTGCGCTGTTCGTGCGCGCTTCGCGCTGTTCGTGTTGTTTACGCCAATGCTTGTTTTTGTAAATCCATCAGTTCGCGGATGGCGTGTTTGGCGAGGTCTAGCATAGCGTTCATCTCTTCGCTCGAGAACGGTTCGCCCTCAGCGGTACCCTGAATTTCAATAAATTTACCTGCTTCAGTCATCACCACGTTCATGTCGGTTTCAGCTTTTGAGTCCTCTGGATAGTCTAAATCAGCTACCGGATTACCTTCGTACATCCCCACAGAAACTGCAGCAACCAAGCCCTTCAGCGGATTAGTCTTAACCAAACCTTCTTTACGCATCCAGTTCAAAGCATCCACCAACGCCACACAAGCACCGGTAATCGATGCCGTACGCGTACCACCATCAGCCTGCAGCACATCACAGTCGATGGTAATGGTGTTTTCACCCAACGCCGCCATATCCACACAAGCCCGCAACGAGCGGCCAATCAAACGCTGAATCTCTACCGTGCGACCACCTTGCTTACCACGCGCCGCCTCACGGTCCATGCGCGTGTGCGTTGACCGCGGCAACATACCGTATTCAGCCGTGACCCAACCTTGGCCCTTACCCTTCAAAAAACGCGGTACATTGCGGTCCACACTAGCGGTGCACAACACCTTAGTGTCACCGAACTCAATCAGCACCGAACCTTCGGCATGGCGAGTAAAATTCCGGGTAATAGTTACCGGGCGAATCTGTTGGGCTGTACGACCACTTGGACGCATGTTGAATTCCTCTGCTGCGCAAAAATAATGGCGGCGATTATATCAGATATGGATGTGAAATTCCGTTGCTTTGCGAGAGGTGCTAAACTATCCGTATTACAAACCTAAGGAATACCAATGATTCAATCAATGACCGGCTATGCGCGCCATGAACTCAAAGCTGAGTGGGGCACCGCCACCTGGGAAATGCGCTCAGTAAACCAACGCTTTTTAGAAACTTATTTTCGGTTACCAGAGCAAATTCGTTCATTAGAAAACAGCCTGCGCGATCGCTTACGCAAGCAGCTACAGCGCGGCAAAGTAGAGTGCAATTTGCGCCTACACATTGAGCAAAAAACCGAAGGCGGCTTGAGCTTAAACGAAGAACTAGCACGTAGCGTTATTTCTTCTGCAAATTGGGTTGCCAACCAAAGCTCGAGCGCGCAACTTAACCCGCTAGACGTACTACGTTGGCCGGGCGTGGTTGCCCAGCAAGAAGACGACATGGACACCATTCAAGCCGACGTAATAGGTGCTTTTGAAGCCTGCTTGAGCGAGTTCATTGAAAACCGTGGCAGCGAAGGCAAAGCCCTCGAGCGCATGATTGAAGAGCGCCTTGAAGGTATTTCTACCCAAGTAACTTTTGTGCGCGGCCGTATGCCAGAAGTCTTACAATGGCAGCGCGATAAATTGCTAGGGCGCTTTGAAGAGGTCCGCGTAGAACTCGACCCAACCCGCCTTGAAGCCGAAATGGTGATGCTGGCGCAAAAAGTAGACGTCGCCGAAGAGCTCGATCGCCTCAACGCCCACGTTATCGAAACCCGCAAAATACTACGCAAAGGCGGAGCCTGTGGCCGCCGCTTAGATTTCATGATGCAAGAGTTCAACCGCGAAGCGAATACTCTGGGCTCCAAGTCAATTAACGCTGACATTACCGCCGCTGCGGTGGAGTTGAAGGTGTTGATTGAGCAGATGCGCGAGCAGATCCAGAATATCGAGTAGTCTGGCGTTTTTTCCGCAAGGTAAGCCGGGTGGGGCCTCGTGCCGCGATACCAACCACACCCTCAATGCGGACTATTGAGGGTGTACTTGCATGAAGAGGCTCTAATAGGCCCTGTCCTAATTTAAAGGGAGATATAGGGCATTTTACCGTAAATGATCAATGACGTAGTTTTCGCAGCCAAGTATCGGCGCTGGGCGTAAGAACCACCTCAGTTCGACGCGTTTTTTGAGTTCATGAACTTCAACCTGCTCTGGCGTCATCGGGCTTCCTTGTGAGAATCCCCCTAGTCGACGACTAACTGTGCTGTTTCCAGTCTAAATTCCGCGCTGAAGTTAGGATGGTTCTTCTTTGTCATTCTGTCACCTGATTTTGCTATGCTGTCATCATAACAGCTCTAATCAAGTGGCCAAATTAGCTATGCCACTACATGTCGCTATAGCGGAGGAAGGGAAGCATGCTTGTATTTAATGGAAACCAGAGTAAAATGCTCACCTCAGAAACTATGACACTACATATGGTGTCATAATGTCTGGAAACTTATTGAAAGAAACACTAAGCTTGTTTGAGAGTGGAAAAGCGTTGCGATGCAAAGAAGTCATCGCAGCGCTTGAAACGCTTGGGTTTGAGGTGCGAGATGGTAAGCGCGGTGGTCATAAAGTTTATGTCCATGATGGACTTAATGATTTTCACTCGAGTGCATTTAATTGCGATCACGGTAAGAATCCGCAAATAAAACCGGCCTACATTAAAAAGATAGTGAAAGTATTAAAGCAGTACGAACAAGAGCTCTTAGAGTTACTTGGTGAGAAATAACGGGAGACTTGTATGGACGCAACAAAATACAACATAACAGTACGTAAGGGCGTATTTTCAGGCGAAGAGTGCTATGAAGCGCGTGTGCTTGAACTTCCTGACATTGCTGAATACGCCGATTCGTTCGAAGAGGCTTATGCGTTGGCGGTTGATACGGTCGAGACAACAGCTGTAATTTTTGCCGAGAAAGGTAAGATTATGCCTGCTCCTTTTGAGCCTGCAGACGACTTCAGTGGCCGTGTAACACTTAGAATGCCCAAAACCATGCATCGAGCGTATTCTCGCATGGCAGAGATCGAGGACGTGAGTCTAAATCAGTTACTGGTGAACTGCCTGTCGTATGCGCTTGGTGCGTTCAATTTGAAGTATCAGGAATACACTGATTCCAGTTCAAATATTATTCCGCTCAGTAAGCAATCACCGAAAGTGAAGAGTGTCAGAGCCTTACCTATCAGTAGCTCGCAACCAACTGATGAGCTTCAATATGCATGAGCCATTAAAGCGCGCAATTAGTGCGTTGCAGATCACGGATGTTTATTTAAAAAGTTCGTCTGTACATACCATGGAACAATGGGATCCCAAGCGAGAGGATTTTAGCCGCCTCAAATACCAGTTCCTGCATGTAATCGATAAATCTGAAATCATTGATGTTGAGGAAAATGAAGGGCCAGATAGCGATAAGGTAACGTCTAAGAGCTTTTTTTTGGTTTACATTACACTCGGTAGTCGGGTTGTTGATCAAAACGCACTTGAGGATGAAGGTGACAAGAAGCACGCAAAGGAACCGTTCGCCCAAATTGAGGGGACTTTTGTCGCTGAGTATTCAATAAGTGATGACTTCGACAAATCCGATGAGGAAGCGTTGAAAGCGTTTGCGCTTTCTAATGCCAGCTTCCATGTGTGGCCTTATTGGCGTGAATACCTCATGTCCACCTGCACTCGACTGAACCTTCCAAAGATACCTTTGCCGGTAAAACAGTTCACCAAGAGTTAGTTGTTGAATCATTGAATGTGCAGGGTATACCAACCACACCCTCAATGCATACCACTGCAGGTGTACTTGCACGAAGAGCCACTTCACTTGAATGGTAAGGGATACTTATGCCACTAATTATCTTTGTTACGGCAAACCAAATTTTGGTCAAAATTCGGCACGCTGTTCAGCAACATGCCACGCTTTATTAGTAGGCCAGATTCTCAATGAATTATACGCGTCGGTTCTCATGTTAGCGTAGCGGTATGCTTCTTAAGTGTGTTTCGATGGCTTCAATCATCGACTTGGTAAGTGGTAAATGCGCTTTTTCTTTCGCCCAGATTTCATGAAAGCCTGCCACGGTTTGCTTGGCAGTATCTAACACCAATTTTTCTGGCAGCATGGCTTTAGCCGCTAAGTGTGACAGCTCATCCAGCGTAAAATCACTGAATTTCTTGCTACGACTCACCTTCAGTGCCGCGCTATCATCGGGGATATAAGGAATAGTCGAGACAAAATCATAAGCAGGCGCAATCGATGCGCCTTAATGAATCAACTAGGAATAATTATATACAAAAACATATCACCGCAATCCCACGAACACAAGAATGATTAGCTCGCTTACAAAATACCACACCCAGCTTTAAGCTAAATCAACCTATTTACTGTTTGGCTTCTCGATTGAAATCCAACGCTGGTAGGCCTTGCCATCGCTTGAAAAGCTTGTTTTACTGTCATTGAAAAAGCGCGGCATTTTCCTGTTTGCGCTGAGCCAATGTCTTAGCAATCGCAGACACTGTTGTTTTACTGATCCCTTGTTGCTTGGCAAGATACGTAAATTGGCTGATGGCTTCTGCGACTTCTTCAATGACTTGCCTTGCCTCATGCCAACTCCCATAGCCAGCACTGGTCGCTAGCTTTTGCATCACCTTAAGCGGTGGCGCTTTACCATAACCGCTGAAAGCAGTGGCGTGTTCGTTGAATGGATGTGGGCTGTAGGTAACATCATAAAAAGGTGCAGGATTCCATTGACCGTCATCCGCTTGCAAAAACGCCCAGTTTTTACTGTGGTCGTCTTGATTAGACGACAGCAGGTTAAAAACAGCACGGCGAAATTGCAGCTGCCCGGCGGCTGGTGATTTACACAACTGACGACTGGCTTTAATTAAATCAATGTAATCTAAACTTGGCGTTCGAAAGTCAGCATCCAGCAGCCCGCAAGCGCTGTGCATATGCAATCGACCTGCACTGCGCTTTCTGCCTAAGTCGGCCTGTTCAGTGACATAATCAAAACGCTTAAGCGCCAACCAAGCAGACGCACCGCTTGTAGGTGGTGCTTCAATGAGTTGCCATTGCGGCGGTTGACACTTAGCAAGTTCTGCCATTTGTAAATAAACTGCCTCGCACAAACCTTCTTCATGCCCGAGTGCGAGATTTTTAGAGGTAAACTTCACCAGCCAAGCCTCATCTCCAAGCAGAGCGAAGGTTCGACAATACTGAGTTTCCCCAGCAGGCATATAAATCTGCGCCTTGGGCCTTGCTCCCCCCGAACTACCTCCGGCGACTAATGCGGCTAACACCTGTTGCGTATGCCCATCTAACTCACCGTGATTATCATCCATATAATCTGACATCGAAGAATCGAACAGCGTTTGTGCTTCTAAGCCTAACGTCGCTAAATCAATATCCGCGTGCGTGGTGGCCGAAAACTCAGACACCGGAGAAAAAGACAATGCTCCCATGCCTTTATCACCGACAAAGGCTAACCTATCCATCGCCGTTAATTGATTAGGCAGGATGCCCTTTTGCCGGAAAATACGATCTTGTAACAACATGCCCCAGCCATCGGGTAAACAATCTCCAAATACGCCATGTACACCTTGGTGCGGCGCTTTTGGAGCGACTTGAACTTGCGCGTTCGACTGCAAGGTAAAAGGAGATAAATTGCCAAACTGCTGCAAATAGCTGTCTGCATACTGAAAAAAAACGCCTTGCCGATTCTGCACCAAGACCCCTACTGCAACCTGCTCACCTGAACTTAAGGTGCGAGTCACGGCAAGTTTTTGAATGGGTTTAAAACTCATCTTTTAGCACCTCATCAATACTAGAGGGCATAGTGACCCGTTCTTTGCTAGGTTGTGTGAGTTGATAGAGCCTCTCTAGCGAATCAAGGGTCTGCCATAGCAACAGCAATTGGCGAAATGAAATTTGCCCGGTCAGCTCAAATTTCTTAATGGTGGCCGCAGGTACACAGCTTCGCTCAGCAAGCGCAGATCGTGACAGCTTTGCCTGCTTTCGTAACTCACGTAAATAAGCCGCATAGGCTTGGCTTACATCGGTATCATCAAGTAAGGTAAATTTCATCCGCAAAGGCCAAATGGATACAGTAATATCCATTATAGCGAAATAAAACAGAAAGTGGATGTTATTGTATCCATTTATGGTTGAGGTGTTGAAAAAATTACTCGATAAAGCCCTTCAAAACCGCTATGTTTTAGCTCTAACAGCAGCATAAAAACGGCACTGTTTTTCCGTAGTTTTAGCCAAGAAGCACCACTAAGATTTAGTAAAAGCCATAGGCAAGTGGTGGGCAAACCGGCATTTTTGAAAGGTTTCTTTTCGATAAACCATTGAGTTTATTAGGGTCTAGGCCACTACTCAATGAGCAGATCCAGAACATCGAGTAGCCCGGCGTTCCACGCCGGGGGGCGCCCCGCGCCGCGAATCTCAAACCAAAAAAAGGGAGCCCATTCAAGGCTCCCTCCCTCTCTCTTTCTTACATCAGTAATAAGCTTTAACCCCGCTTAAAAGCGATAGTCAAAACCAACTGAAACGGTTTGCGGCTTGTTCGGCCGGGCGCCGTATGGCAGACGCGAAATAATCACCTGCTCATCAAAGATATTCTCTATCTTAAAGAACACAGTGGTTTGTTGGTTCAATGGGTAGCGGCTAATCCAATCTACGGTCAACAATGAGTCGGTTTCGGCGAAAGCGCTGTCATTGCGCTGACAGCCAACATTGACGCAGGTTTCACTCATATACTTCACCACGGCATGGTTGTCCCAGCCATTCGCCATCAGTAAGCCAATTTGCGCGCTAAAAATTTGCTCAGGGATATCAGCCAAGGTATCGCCATCTTGCACGCCAGTGAGTGGGTTATCGGCGCTGATTTCGGCACTGGTATAGGTATAGCTTAGGTGAACGGGCACGCTGAAGGTGTCGTACTGCCACTCGTTACCCAACTGTAGCTCAATACCTTGCACGAGCGCTTCGCCAGTGACATAACTACCCGACGTGGCGCCGTTACTGCATGGGCTTGCTACTGAGCAGGCTTCGGCTTGGTTGCTAAAGTCGCTGCGGAAGAAAATCGCTTCGGCAAACAAGTCTTGCGCTTGATAGCGGGCGCCTAACTCGTAGTTGGTACTGGTTTCTGGCTCATCAGTTTCGGTGGCACCGCCGCCGAGTGGAGCGAAACCGCGATGCACACCCGCTAGAAGTTGAACCGAGTCATCAACATCATAGGTTAAAGATACGCCTGGCAACCATTCTTGTGCGTTGCTGCTGCGCTCGCTTGGGCTATCAGTGCGTTCAACCGTGGCATACTGTTTGCGGAAACTATCCGCGTCTTCGTAGCGCAGTGTGGCTTGTATCTTCAAGTCAGCCGTTGCTTGCCATACGTCGGCCAGCCAAAACGCCATAGCATCAGCGCCTTCAAGGCGATTATCGCTGCCCGTTGGTTGCACGGTTTGTTGATAGACTAAGCTGCCGTTGACTTGATCATAGATTTCTGCCGGTTGGAAGCGGTCCATACGGTCGGTGTGGTCGCGTAGGCCTACTTCTAGTTGGTGAGCGCCCAGGTCAGCTTTGAGTCGTGCTTCAATACCGTAGGACTCATAGGCGCGATTGTTGTGGGTATATTTGAGCCCCTGATAGTCGCGCGTGCCGTCCAGCACGGCTTGCGCATCGGCGTCGCCAGCGTTTGCTGCGCTAATGAGCGAGTTAGGGCTACCATTGAGCCAGTCGCGTTTAAACTCATTGCGATAACCAACCAGCGCGAGGCCTAGCGTATCGGTTAAGTCCGCTTCATAGGTTAGGCTAAGGCCAGTGTGTTGATTGTCCATTTGGTCAATTGCGGTTAAGCCATAACGACGGTTTGGGTTGCGCGCAAAGTCAGTATCAGTCAGGCCAGTATAGGTCTCGTTAGAAACTTGCTCAGAGTATTGAGCTTTTGCGGTAAGGCTCTGGTTCACACCTGACCAACGTAGTTTCACCAAGTAATCTTCAATATCGTGACCGGCATCGCGGTTAGAGCGGTCGATGTCTTTAAAGCCGTCACTGTCGCGTTGAACAGTATCGATCAGCCAGCCCCATGCGCCTTCGGTGCCACCATAGTAGGCGTGAATATCACGACTATTGTTCTCGCCCATGCGCAGTGTAACGGCTCCCTCTGACTGCTGGGGAATCGGCGTGGTGACGAGGTTAATCACGCCGCCTGTGGTTTGTGGCCCGTAGCGCAATAATGGTGCGCCTTTTAGCACCTCGATGGTGTGCATGCGATAAGCTTCGGGAAAATAATACGCGGCTGGATTTGAATAAGGCGCTGGCGCAATCATCACGCCATCTTCAAGTAGCGTGACTTTGCTTGACCTGCCACCGGCTGCTGCGCGAATGCCGATGTTTGGGCGTAGGCCTTGGCCGTCTTCTTCACGAATATAAACACCCGGCACAGTCTTGAGCAATTGGTTGATGTCAGTATTTACCTCAATCGCCATTTGCTCTGGGTCAATGACCGCGCTTGACCCTGCCACAGTGCGTGCGGCACGTTTATCGCCAATGATCTGAATTACTTCCCTAATATCGTTTTCGGCAGTTTCATCTGCTTGCACCGTAGGGCTGGTGAGTGCGACGGCAATCGCACCGGCTAAAAATGAATAACGCATACTTCCCCCAAATTTCATATTTTGAAAGTTAGGCGAGATTATAAATGAAAACAATTCGCATTTGCAATGGTTGGTGTTTCGCAATTGCGAACTCCCAGTTCGCTTACGCAACCTGGGCATGCCGATGTGCCATTGTGCCGAGAGTCCCTACAGAGTCATCATCAGGAAAGCTCCGAGGTTATTATTTTGGTCAGGTTTGCATAAAATGTTTGCTGATCTGGTTCGCCAACACGGCTAAACCGCGGACACAAAAGTTCGCACCCACATATCAGCTGTCAGGGTTATTTGCTCAAGGGCCGCAGCTTTTGCCCGACCTTGGCTGCTGGCGCGGTATAGGTGCGGCGTCATGGCGAGCAAATGCTGTATGTGCTCGCGCTGGTTCAGTTCGAATACAAAGGTTAAGCGCTGTTCGTCGGCCAATTGCCAAGTGTCGGCAGGCACCGGCAGTTGCTCGGGCTTACTGTGCACTTGCGGATAAATGATTTGCTTCAGTTCTAACAGGTGCTCACTGGCTGGGTCGACCATAATCAAACGGCCACTGGGCTTCAGCACGCGGTTAAATTCAGTAGAAACCGGAAAACCAAACAAGCACAGCAGCGTATCGACACTGTCGGCCGGTAACGGGATCTGACTGTTTGAGGCAACCAGCCAAGTGACTCGCGGCGCTTGTGTGGAACCCGACTGTTTGGCTGCAAACTGCACCGCCCATTTAGAAATATCTAAGCCAACGCAGTTCAACGACTGCTGGCGCTGCTCGGCCTGGGCCAAGAGTTCGCGTAGGTAATAGCCTCCACCGCAACCCGCATCAAGCAGCGTTTGCGGCTTACCGTTGAGCACCAGCTGAGCGATTTTGTCGGCCAATGGCTGATAATACTTGGCACGTAAAAACTCAGCGCGAGCTAGCACCATGGCTTTGCTGTCGCCGGGGTCTTTTGAACGTTTGTTCTGCACCGGCAGCAAATTCACGTAGCCTTGTTTCGCCACATCAAAAGTGTGGCCGTTGGCGCAGCGCCATGACCGATGAGAGCTATCACACCGCAGTGCTTGTGTGCAGATAGGGCAGTTAAGAGTCAACATTTCGATAGATCATTGTGAATTCCAAGAAACTTACTATAACACCTCAATCATGCCGAAATTACCCACAAAGTACTAATTTTAATACTGATAAATCGAGATGACCCATCGAACTAATTTGGTCTATGGTTAGAGTTCAAGGTAATATTGCTCAACTTTTAGTGAGAACGCTCAAAAATCGAGCGGAAGATCGGAAGAAAATATGGATTTAAATCAACAGAGCGTCGATTTTTCAGAGCTCTTTGACGCTAGCGCGTCGCCCATTATCGTGTTAGACGCGCAACTGGTTATACGCGCCTGCAACAAAGCCTACGAAGCCCTTATTAACACCAAACGCGAAGACCTTTTAAATCGGCCAGCGTTTGACGTGCTTTCAAGTGGTAACCCTGAGCAAGACGAAGCCCTGCTGCAGTCATTTAATTGAAGACCCCGAGCTGATTCCGTACCTGCATGAACTGGGCATTCATTATGGGCAGGGCTATGGCATTCATCGGCCCGCGCCGCTTTAAACCTAACATTAACCAACATTGAACGCCGGTTGTTTCAACAGCTGTTCTGCACGGCTAATACCTAAGCGCTTGGCCACCTGTTGCCACGCGCCAACAGCGGTTAGAACGTCATCGTAAATGGCTTGAGCTTGGGTACGCTCAAGTCGGAAAAAATCAATCACTTCAAATGCCAAGTTGTAATCGAGTGCATTTGAGTTGTCAGTAATGTTTAAATGCAACCCCGTTTTACCGACGATAGGGTTCAAATCGTATGCGGGTGACAATTTCCAGCCTTTTGCGGTTAACAAAAAGCCGTGATTCCGTAAATGATCATCGGTGTTTGAAATGGCGATATTAAATACAATTCGACGCCATAGTTGTGCAAGGTCAGCTTCAGTTTGTGAGCCGTTGTTAGTTAAGAACTCAGCTAATTCTAAATAGCTCGCCCCTTCAGATTGCTCACCATCGTAATATTGCAATTGCGTCATGGCAGACGTGAAATGAAGCCTATCTGCGCCCACGCGATCAAAGCGTTTGGTTAAAAACGTATGATGATGCGATGAGTATTTCTCAATTTTGCACGGGAACATGTCTACGCCGGCGCTCAGGGCTAACTCGTAACAAAGCAGCTCCCAGGCAGCTACATCATGGTCGTCATTTGAGTTGGGAAATTTGGCAATCCATAAATGATTATGTTCGTCACGAACACAGGCTTTAGGCCGTGCGCCGCCTAACGATGACCCCGGGGCTATAAGCATTTTCAGCCATCGGTAATAGTCATCGCTATCAATATTTTCGTCATGCTCAAGCTGCAAAGCTGCGTATTCAAGCTCACGCAGCGAGGTTACTGGTGGCGCAGCGAAATCTGCGTGGTCATCTAAAAATGCATCAGATTCTGATGTTTTAAATCGTAAACCACCCATACGGTATGAGTCGTGAACACCTAGTAAATAATCGATCTCAGTCATTCGGTCGGTAGCACGCAGGCCTTTTCTAAACTCAATAGCTGCGCGGCGCTGCATCAAAATACGGCCCCACCTGTCGGGTGACGAGTCAAAAAACGCACGAAAATTATGGTTTGCGTCGTCATTAAAAAACTCGCCGCTATGCAAGCTCAACTGCGGATCAATTTGCAAACAGTACGGTGACGTTAGAAACGCGCGATCATAAGCAAAACTAAATATACCGCCCCGGCTGGTGTCAGAAAATCGTAGCTCGCCAACGCGAAGTGGCGATTGAATGGGTAACCACGAGGCATACACGTCCACATTGCGACGGCTCATTGTGAACCCTCAAGTAACTTAATGTTTTGTAACTTAATGCCTACTTCATCGTGCGCGGCCAATTTGGCGAAGTTGTCTTCCATGCCAAGTACGGCCATAACTTTTAGGTATGAGCCTATAGCCACACCGGGGTCTCCGGCAAAAATTTTATTCACAGTTTTATAATCAAACCCGGTTCTGTCGCATATAAGTTTTTTGGTAAATCCGCGGCGTTTCGTCGCCAACAATAAATCCTCGCCGAATATTGCTAATATTCGTCGTTGTTTGGGAAATAAAACTTTGTGTAAGTCGCGCTTTGCCATAAATACCTAGGACTATTATCCTGTTTTCTGTGTATTAAGTGGAATATAGTCCTATAATTGTAGCTATTCAAGTCGAAATCTCGTAATTTATTTGGATATTATTCCTAATGTTAGGTTGAAAATTGGAATATAGTCCTATTTTAGGTGGGTAAACCATGTGTGGAAGACTTAATGTAGTCAGTGATCCGTTATGCCAGCTAGTAACCGAGCAGCTGGGCTTTAAGTTTGACACGCCAACCAATCATGATCTGCGGCCAACGCAAATGGTGGCTGCAATTACCACGCCCATCAACCACAATGGCTTGCAGCAACTGAATACCCAGTGGGGAATACAGCCGCAGTGGGCGAAACGCATTATTATTAACGCCCAAGCCGAAAGCGTGGCAACCAAGCCGACGTTTAAGCGCTCATTCAAACAGTTTCGATGTGTGGTACCGTGCAGCGGTTGGTATGAGTGGCAGCAAGAAGAGGGGCAACCCCGAAAAACCAAATACCTATTTGCTGAAGCGCATAACCAGCCACTTTACATGGCTGGCATTTACTTTCCGCACCTAGAGCATCAAGCACAGCTCGTTACCCTAACCACCGCTCCCACCAAGCAGTGCGCACAATACCATCACCGCATGCCGCTGCTTATTCGCCCCAGCGAAGTAGAATTTTGGCTAAATAGCGAAGCCGACGCGCTGGCGCCGCTATTGCAGACCCCGGCGGATATTGAGTTGGTTATTTCTGCTTAGCTTTTGTGTGCCATCAACGAAAGCTCAAAGCCGCAAGCTTGTGCATATTTCACTAACGTGGCCCAACTCGGGTTGGTATTACCCCGCTCAAGCCTGCTGATATTGCTTTTACTTGTGTGCATTCTCTTGGCTAATTGCTCCTGGGTAAGGCCTGCCTGCGCACGCATGTTTAACAGCTGATGAATAAGATTGAATTCATCTTCAAGATTGTCGTACTCGGCCTTTACTTCTGGGTTTTTAAGAGCCTGTTTTTTTAGCTGTTCTAAGTTCATGATGTTTTTACCTCCGCTAGCCTTTTACGAGCAATCTCAATTTCATTTTGCGGTACTTTCTGTGTTTTCTTTACAAATACGCTAAGTACGCAGATCCGTTCTCCATCTAAGTAGCAGAACAGCCCTCGAGCAATACCCTCTTGAGCCTTAGCTCGTAATTCGAATAGTCCATGACATATAAACAACCTCCTTGTTATCATTTATGATAACTTCGATAGTTAAGGTTGTCTAATTTATAAGCTTTTAGGACATGTCATTTGATGTGGGTGGGAAATAGTAATAATTGACTATAAATATCGATAACTTA